>CACXCK010000054.1 GCA_902766135.1 uncultured Erysipelotrichaceae bacterium | reverse complement strand
TTGTCTTTTATCATAGAAGAAAACTTGATTTTTACTTAATTCAAATATCCAATCTAATTGATTACCATCATCCTTATTTTTATTTACCGGTAATCCTAACGCTTTATTCATTTCATCAAATGCTAGATATCCATTTCCGTTTGATTGATTATATCTTCTATTAAGTCTTTGCGCTTCATCTACAATAATTAAATCAAATATTTTTTTATCTTTTGAAACATGTTTAGCAAGTTTTTTTAGATCACTTCCAGAGTATAATCTCATCATATTTAAATCATCATCATTAATATATGTTTTGTTTTCTTTTAAATCTTTCTTTTTTAATCCCTGTATTTTATTTATACTTTTTCTTATAATTGAACAAAAATTACTCATAGGTGCAACATAAGCTATACTGTAGTAGTTACCATTCTTATTAAATTTATTTTTTATATCATATAGCCTATCAATATTTTCTCCAACCATACTATTATCAATAATGCCATTAAAATTATTATAACTAGTTAACTGTTTAAATAATTGTATAGCTACTGCACTTTTACCTGTTCCAGAAGCACCTTCTATAACGATCATATTGTTTTCTTTATAACAAAGTTCATCGATTATTTCATTTAGAACTTCATTTTGGTTTTCGTTCAATAAAATGTATGGAGAATACTTAAATTCATTTTTATTACGTATTGTATTATAGTATTCTTTTACAATACCTACTTCATCCTTTAATGTGTTCCATACTTTAATACACATTTCTTCATCTTTTTGTTCATTATAATATGTGTGTTTATTTGAATTTGCTTTTATATTAGATAAATCACTTAATAATTCATGTGATATTGATAACCCTCTAATTAAAAATGCTTCAAGATGTAATATTGTAGATTTAGTTGCTTGATTATAATCAATAAATAATGCTTTTGTATAATCATTCTTTGATGGATCTTCTAAATGGTTACCCATTCTTGTTTTAAAACTAGTTGTTTCACCAACATATGCTTTACCTTTTGATCTGTTATATAAAATATATGTAACAGGCCAATTATCAGCATGATTACCTAAATCCATATTAAAAATATTTTGATTAAAATCAATATCATAATAAATAGTAATATTCTTATCTATTTCTTTTAGTTTCATATTATCACCTAGATTTATTATAACATAAATATATACTATTCGACATTTTTCGACAAAATATGACAGTTTGGATTGTTCCCTTCAGGGGGCCCGCCAGGCGTTAAATTTGACCCTTGGAAAGCCTTATTTTACGGCGCTTTTTTATTTTCAGGTACCACAAAAAGTGTTATTTTTTTCGTACTTAGTATCTAAAATCGTACCTGAGTATTTTTCGAATAAGATAATATAAGGGTTTAAAGAAGTTTTGCTCTCTTCTTGTCGAGAAGAGCAAAAGAAAAAGCCAATTTGTTAGATTGACTTTTACCTGTAAACATCGTATTTCATTATATAATATGCATCGTATATATCAAAATACTCCACTTGCAAGAGGTTAACATCCCCCTTATCTACTACTTTTCGCTTACATAATTATTTGAAGTGGCGTAATAGATTTAATAATAATTTAATTACTTTAATAAAAATCAACGTTCTAGAACCATATCAAATTACTAAAGCTTAGCTATTAAATTTAAATATTAAGCGTGTACCACTTCAGGTAAAACCGCCTTTAATATTTTAAACACGGTATCACCTTCTTTCCGTTGAAACAATAAATCGTTTCAACGTTTTCTATTATATCACATATTACGGTTTTTCCGTAGTTTTTTTACAATTTTTTGGTAATTATTAATTGTAATTTAATTAAAAAACCATATTTCTATGGTCTTATCTATTTCCTTTAGCTCTATTATGTGTTTGGCATAACATTTGGCAATTATCCATATCTGTTGCTCCACCCTTACTCCAAGCAGTAACGTGATCAGCATCCATCTCTTTTAATTCCCAAATTTTATCTTTTGTATTGTCGTGTCCTAAAGCACATAATGGACAATTACTTATCCCTTTTAATTTAGCATCCTTAGTTTGTTTTTCATAAACAACTCTTTTAGTGTTATCATCAAACACTCTAATATTTAGCAATCTGGTATCCTTGCATCCACCTAAAATATATTCGCAAATTCCTTTTGTATCTTGTACTTGTGGATCAGCATATAATTCACATAATTTTTCTGATACTTTATTTGGATCATATGAGTTACTATGATATGTTTCATATAATCTTCCCCATTCAAGTCCTTTCATATCAGATTTAACATCTTTAAAAACAGTGGATGCCCACGTAATAACTGAATTAAAATATGTTTTTAACTCATTTATATTAGTATCAAATCTATGTTGACTCATATATTTATCAATATTGCCTTTACTAACCCAATCTAATGCAGTAGCA
>CACXCK010000053.1 GCA_902766135.1 uncultured Erysipelotrichaceae bacterium | reverse complement strand
GTATGGACTAAAAATAGAATTAATAAACAAAGAAATATTGTTTATAAGAATGGTACTCCTCGTTTTGCAATATAAAACAAGAATTAATATTCTTGTTTTTACTTGCATATAATATTTATATGTGTTAGTATAAAAGAGCACTAAAAAAGGAGCTAGAAGAAGAAATGGAATTAAAAAACTGGGATGAATATACAGAAGATGAAAAAGGAAGATTATTAATTCATTGGTTATATAACTTTGGTAATAGATTAGTAAACCAAGATGAAATAATAGAATTTTATAAATTAATTGATGAAGATGTAGATAAGGTGAAAGATGTAGCAGTATCTTGTTTTACTATGGGAGTAAGTAACGAATATTTAATAAATGCTATGAAAGGTAATTTTGTAGGAATTTTATTAGATTCTATACCAGAAAAAAGTGAATTAGATGAAACAAGTAAAAAAATGCTAGAACAAAAAGAAAAACTATTATTAGCATTACTTGTAATGTCATATTCAAAAGAAGAAAAAGCACAAACATTAAGTTTAGAAAATAAAAGTTAATCCACTATGTGGATTTTTTTTGACTAATTTTTTTAAATATGTTATATTATCTCGCAATAAAAGAGGTGACTTATGGCTAAATATTATTTAATTAATGGTGAAACTGGAAAAGGAGAAGCTCTTGATATACTTGTAGGAGATCAATTAACAAGATCTTTCTCTGATATAGCAGCTTTAGATTGGGAAACTTTAAAAATAAAAAGACAAGATGCTAAAAATATTTTAGGAGAATATAATAAAGATGCTTCTTTATCAGGTAGATTTTTTGATGCATCTTATCCACATGCTAAAACAATAATTGATAAAAGTGGAAGAAAAGATAAAATAACTCAAACAAGAACATATTCTACTATGTTTGATATTGATGATCCAAAAGTAAAAGAATTACTTGATAAATTTAGATATTTTACTGAACAAAGAATGTATAATAAAGAACATAAAAATAATCTAGAATTAGATAGAAATGCTAAGTTATATGAATTTATAGATAAGTATGTATATGATATTTTAGATAAAGATGCAAGATGGATTACAAAAGATGGTTCACAAATAGCAAGAGATCTTAAAGATATAATTAATTCAAGAAGATTTTATACTAAAGGAACAGGAGAATTTGTTAGATCAAATAGAAATAACTTATTAAAATATTTAACTAATTATACACAACTTAGATATTTAACATTAGAATATATGATGCATTTACTAGGTGAAAATTGTGATAGTAGACAAACATTAAGTTCTTTAAGTACATATCGAAATAAAGGCATGGAAGATATAGAACCAAGATATTATGATGGAGTAGAATATAAACAATTAACATTAGATATGTTTGGAATAAAATAAAAGGAAATTGATATTTCCTTTTTTTTGTATTATAATCTAGATATAAGTTGCCCAATAGCCAAGCGGTAAGGCGGTAGACTCTGAATCTATTATGCGTTAGTTCGAATCTAACTTGGGCAGCCATTATGGCCTGTTGGTGAAGCGGTTAACACATTGCCCTCTCAAGGCAACATTCATGGGTTCGAATCCCATACAGGTCACCATTTTATAAGGTGAATAATATGAAAAAGAAAAAGAATAAAGCAACAATTAGACAGACAGTAATGAAAGAAATGCTTAATATATATTATCCAGAGGATTGTAGACAAGGTGGAAAATATATAGATTGGATGGGATATCCAATAAATGAAGATAATTATCCTACTTATCATCATATAGAAAAAAGAGAAGATTTAAAAAGAAAAGGAGAAAGTATAGATCCAACAATAGAAAATGGTGCATACTTAGGAAATCAATCACATAGTGCACTTCATTATATAGAAGAAATAGATAAGGATTTATATTATTCTTGGAACCATATATTTCAAGTTATTAATAAAATGAAATGCTATCCAATAGATGATGTACTAAAAATGATAAAAAAATTACAAGAATTAAGTGAGGAAGCAATAGATAATCATATGAATCAAAAAAAACATCCATAGGATGTTTTTATTTTTGTATATAACTTTCATATTTAGGTTTTTCATAGTCATTATATTTAGCAATATATTGTAATTTTTTAACCTTATTATCAAGCATTTTTCTATTGTAATCATCTTCTTCTACACTAGGTGCTAAACAACCAATTTCATGATG
>CACXCK010000052.1 GCA_902766135.1 uncultured Erysipelotrichaceae bacterium | reverse complement strand
CAAGCTTTAAAAGCTAATTTTACAATGCATAATGAAGTAGATTATGTAGTTCAAGATGGAGAAGTAGTAATAGTAGATCCATTTACTGGACGTTTAATGAAAGGAAGAGCTTATTCAGAAGGATTACACCAAGCTCTAGAAGCTAAAGAAGGAGTTAGAATTAATGAAGAAACTAAAACTTTAGCAACTATTACATTCCAAAATTTATTTAGAATGTATAAAAAATTAGCTGGTATGACAGGTACTGCTAAAACTGAAGAAGAAGAATTTAGAAATATTTATAATATGTATGTTATACAAATACCAACTAATAAACCTGTTATAAGAAAAGATATGGCAGATTTAATATTTGCTACAAAACAAGATAAATATAATGCAATAATAAAAGAAATAAAAGAAAGACATGCAACAGGACAACCAATATTAGTAGGTACAATAGCAATAGAAACAAGTGAACTTATTTCTAATATGCTAAAAAAAGAAAGAATTCCACATGAAGTATTAAATGCTAAGAATCATGCAAGAGAAGCTGAAATCATCGCAAAAGCTGGTGAAAAAGGTTCAGTAACAATCGCAACTAACATGGCTGGTCGTGGTACCGATATTAAATTAGGTGAAGGCGTTAAAGAACTTGGAGGACTTTGTGTAATAGGAACTGAAAGACATGAATCAAGACGTATAGATAATCAGTTAAGAGGACGTTCAGGAAGACAAGGAGATCCAGGTTATTCACAATTCTTTGTATCATTTGAAGATGACTTAATGGTAAGATTTGGAACTGATAGATTCAAAGATATTCTTCAAGCCGCAGGACTTGGAACAACTATTAATATGAGAAGTAAGACAATGACTAGAAATGTAGAAACTGCTCAAAAGAAAGTTGAAGGAAATAACTTTGATATAAGAAAAAGCTTATTACAATATGATGATGTAATGGGTAAACAAAGAGAAATAATGTATGCTAGAAGAAATGAAATATTAGATAAAGAATCTATTCATGATTCTATAATAGACTTAATAAAAGATCATGCATATAACATAGTAAATGCTCATTTAATAGAACAAAAAGAATTACTTGAATTTGATTGTTCTGAAATATGTGAATATTTAAATGAAAATTTATTAAGAAAAGAACATATAAATGTATCAGAAATAATAAATAAATCAAATGAAGAAGTAATTGAAATAATTCAAAATAAATTAATCGAAGAATATGAAAATAAAATAAGTGAATTACCAGAAGAAATAGTAAATGATTTCGAAAAAGTAATCGCACTTAGAGTAATAGATACTAACTGGATGGATCATATAAATACTATGGACCATTTAAAAGAAGGCATAGGACTTAGAAGTTATGCACAAGAAAATCCTTTAGTAGCATATACAAACGAAGGATTTGCATTATTTGATGAAATGCTTGAAAAAATAAAACAAGAAACAACACAATATCTATTAAAAGCAGAAATAACTCAAAACTTAGAAAGAAAAGAAGTAGAAAAACCAACAGGTACTAATGATAGTAAAGATAAAGTTAAAAAAACAAGAAAAGTAGAAAAAGTTGGTAGAAATGATCCTTGTCCATGTGGATCAGGTAAGAAATATAAGCAGTGCCACGGAAAGTAAGTAATATCAACAGTTTACGAAAATTACAGAGTGAAGAAACGTGAAAAACCATGAATTAGATACCTTTTAGATACCCTAAAAAAGACTTGAAAAAGTCTCTTTTTATGTTTTGATAAAAAAATATTAAATATGTTATAATTAATTATATAAATATTTTAAAGGAGTGATAATAATTGAAAAAGAGAATATTAAGTATATTGCTATTATTAATCATGATTTTTATCATAACAGGATGTGATTTTGAAACGACTGAAAGCAGTAATCAATCAACAAATGTTGAGAATCAAGAACAAAAAACTGAAACAACTGAAAAAAATGATAATAAAAATGATGATATGGATCTAATCAGAAAATGTACTGTAATGGAAGCAGCTGATTTATACACAACAGGAGGAGCTAAAGCCGGTGAAAATGTCTTTGACAAAGGAAAAGAGACATGCTTACTATGGTATAAAGAATGGAATGAAAAAGATTTTATAGAAGCTGTAACTGAAGATTGGAAAAATAGACAAAACGAAGAAATTGATGGAAAACCATTAAGCTACTATCTAGATATTTTAGGATGGTAATTATACTTAAAAAAGATGGATTTTAAATACCTTTTTAGATACCCTCAGCTATAGATGAGCAGTGATAAACAGTGAAAAAGAATTACTAAAAGTGAGAAAGTATAAAGATTTAACAAAAACCATTGACGAAAAAGTGCCAAACTTAAACGCCATGTGGCAGTGGCAAGAAGTATAAACAATGTTGTGGTAAGTAAAAAAAGCCTTGTAAAATAAGGCTTTTTTTAACGTTTAAAATAAATTACTGATTTTAGATACGCGTTAGATACGTTTTTTTTAAATCAGCCTTAAAATAACGCTTATATGGTATAATTAAATAGGAAGTGATAATTATGAATAAATACTATGAAATGTTTAGAAAAAATTTTCCGTTTATTGTTAGAGATGAAAGAGAAGCATTAGAAATAATTAACAATCCTGAAAATAAAATAATAGAAGTAAAGGATGATAATGGGAATCTTATTGGTGTATCTATCATACATAAAAATACAATTTTAATGTTGTGTGTTGATAAAGAATATAGAAATAGAGGAATTGGTAATAAACTGTTAAATGATTCTGAAAACTATATACTCGAAAAAGGTTATGATAAAGTTAGTATAGGTGTTGGTGATAATTATCTTATGCCAGGAATTCCTATGGCAACAAAACCTTATGATGAACAATTAAAAGAAGATAAAATATATAATAACGTTAAT
>CACXCK010000051.1 GCA_902766135.1 uncultured Erysipelotrichaceae bacterium | reverse complement strand
TTTTTTATAAAAAAAAATCCCTTAGAAGGGAATTTTATAATTTTCGATATAGGCCTATAGCTTTACCAAGAATTGTTACATTTGGGAATATAAATGGGGCCATGGTGTCATTTTCAGGTTGAAGTCTAATATGACCATCTTCTTTGTAAAATGTTTTTAGGGTAACTTCATTTTCTTCAGTCATAGCGACAACCATTTCACCATTGTGGGCATCATTTTGCTTTTCGATGATGACATAGTCGCCATCATATATTCCTTTGTTAATCATGGATTCTCCTGATACTTCAAGAACAAAAACATCTTTTTTAGGAGGTATTAAATTTACTGGTAAGTTAAAGAATTCATTTGGCCTTTCAATAGCTTCGATAGGGTTACCAGCAGTAACTTTACCTAAAAGAGGAACTTTAGCAATATCTTCATCCTTTTTTAAATATTCATTTTCAACTAGTAGTTCTATAGTTCTAAATTTGTTGTTAGAGTTTTTAATAACGCCCGCTTCTTTTAGGTGATTAATGTGGGCTTGGACTGTTGCTGGACTTGATAAGCCAAGAGAAGCACCAATTTCTCGTACAGATGGAGGGAAACCATGTTCAGCATAATATTTTTTTAAATAGTCTAAAACTTCTTTTTGTTTACGTGTTAATTCTTTCAATCGAATCACTTCCTTTATGTGTATGATAGCATATCATTTGTAAAATGTCAAACAATTGTTCTTTTTTATATTGACGCGAACAAATGTTTTTGATAAGATATTTTCAGAAAGAAGGAGATAAAATGGAAAAAGTAATTAAAAAGTATGGAGTAGTAATTTTACTATATTTGGTTATTGTTGGGGGGATTCTTCTTCTTAATGAAAGGTTTAGATTGTTAAATCATCGGGATTCGTTAATTAGTGAAGTTGCAAAATGATTTACGAAATCTTTTTTTTTTGGTATACTTATTTATAGTAAAAGGTGGCTAGGATAGATATGAATCAAAATCAATTAGATTTGCAAGCTGTTAATGAATTAAAAATGCTTTCTTTGGATATGATTAATCATGCTGGAGGTGGATATCCAGGTATTGTAATGGATATGTCTCCCGTTATGTTTACTCTTTATTCAAGAATACTTAATGTGTATCCTGATAATCCTAAGTTTATGAATCGTGATAGAGTAATTGTGTCTGCCTCTCATATGGCACCTCTTTATTATGCTACTCTTTATATGGCAGGGTATCCTATTACTAAAGATGATTTGATGATGTATCGAAGACTTGATTCTAAGGTACCAGGTCTTCCAGAAAAAAATGAATATTTAGGAATTGAAGCAACTACTGGTTATGCTGGGGATGGAGTTGGAATAAGCGTTGGTATTGAGATGGCAAGACGTTATTATGATGCTTTAATAAAAAAGGAAGATAATAGATTAGATTTACTTAATTTTACTACTTATTGTTTAATGAGTGATGCTGATATGATGAGTGGTAGTGCTTATGAGGCGATGTCACTTGCTAGTGCTCAGAATTTATCTAATTTAGTTTTTATATATGATGCTAATAACATGAATGGAGAAGGTTCTCTTAACGGGGTTTTAGTTGCAGATTATTTGAAGCAGTTTCAAGGTATGGGCTTTTATGTTGATGTTGTCGGAGAAAAGGATGCCGCAAATATTAAGGAAATTGAAAGGGCGATAAATGCAGCTAAGAATAGTAATAGACCAGCCTTAGTAGTTTTTAAAAATATTATTGGTAAAGATTCTTTTAATGAAGGAAAGAATGTTGTTCATGGTACGCCTTTGTCATTTGATGATATGTCATCATTAAGACGGAAGTATAATTTGTTTTTGCCACCTTTTGAAATATCTAAGGATAGTGTTTTACATTTAGGAAAAAAGATAAAAGAAAGAACAGAAAAGATTAGTAAGAAATGGAATGAACATTATGCGAAAGCTAAAAGCCTTAATAGTGAATCTTTAAATAAAGTTTTAGGGGTTTTAAATGGCGATGCAAATACAATTATGTTTGATGCATCTCAATATAAAATAAATGATGGATATCGTGAAGAGATGCTTGAATCTAGTTCTAAAGTTCTTAATTTGGTAGCTAAGAAAAGTAATTTGTTTTTGGGTGGTAGTGCAGAAGGGTTATATCAATGTAAAACAATTATTGATGGTGGAGAGTTAAATTCTCTAACATTACCACTTGCAAGAAATATTCGTTTTGGAGCTAGGGAAGCTGCGATGGCACATATTCTTAATGGAATGAGTTTAATGGGTCTTCGTGTATATGGTTCTACTAGACTTTGTTTTGCTAATGAGATGAAAGCGGGAATTCGTTCTTCAGCTGTAATGAATTTGCCAGTTACATATATTTTTACGCATGATAGTTTGTATTCTTCTATGGAAGGGCCGACTAGAATACCAGTTGATGAACTTGCGATGCTAAGGAGTATTCCTAATTTGTATAATTTTAGACCAGCAGATATTGTGGAGATGATGAGTTCTTGGCAATGTATTTTGAGTTTAAATAAGCCATGTAGTTTGCTTGTTAGTACGGCAAGTGTTCCTAAACTTCCTGGTTCTAATGGCAGTGGAGTTATGCGCGGAGGATACATTATAAAAAAAGAATATAGTCGTTTGGATGGTATTATAATTGCCACTGGTAGTGAGGTTGTTAGTGCTATGCAAATTTCTTATGATTTATATCAAGCGGGAATTGATTTGAGAGTTGTTTCAATGCCGTCAGTAGAGTTATTCTTAGCGCAAGGTAGTGAATATATAGAAAGCGTTTTACCGAGTGGTGTTAAAACGGCTGTTATTGAGGCATTAAAAGGAGATACTTGGTATCGATTTGCAACTAATCCTTCATATGTTTTATCTATTGATGACTTTGCCTATAGTGGAGCACCAATTGAAGTTTTACAAAAAATGAATTTTGATTATGATAGTTTAAAAGCAAAAATTGAATCTTTGATGAAATAGACATGAAATGACAAATTGTGACGTATTAATATGCTACTATTTTGGTGGTGATATTTATGCGTCATTTTTATTTATTTAATATTCAAAAGACGATGAATTTATTGGGCCATTTTCATCCTTTAGAACTATTTAATACTTTGGAGGCAATATATTATGGTAAGAATAGTAACATTCTTTGTGAAGAAGTATTATTAAAACAATTATTAAATAGTATTGATGTTCAGGCGGTAGATAATGATATTTATACCTATTATGCTCATAATTATTTTTATACTAAGTATAGACATCGGCATGTTATTAGAGATGTATTTAGACATGAAACAACAATAATGGAGATACATCCTTCTTATATAAAAGTAGAAACTAATGTAATGATACCTAAAATGTTACAAATAATAAAAGAAAGTCACACGTTTTTTGCTTGTGACTTTCAGAATAAAGATTATTATTGGTTGGATGAAGCAAGGATTATTTTTGGAGAGGAGCAGATTTTATATCAAAGGTAGATGACTCAGTGTTAGTGATGAGATCATATATTTTAGCCCCAATAATTTCTAATTCATATAATCTTGATGTTTTATCAACTTTAGTTGGTAGTAAGATATTATTTCTATTAGTCTTTAAATAATTTTCTCCTTTTTTGTTGAAACCTAGAATGTGGATGTAGGTAATACTAATCTTTTCATCTTTTTTGATACCTAGGATGATGTGGATGAGCATTCTTTTTAATTTAGCATATGTATAACGTTTACTTTTTATTTTAAGGATTAAATCATTGAAGTTATTATTTTTTAATATTTCTTTTTTTAATTTGTTTTCTAGGCCTTCAACAACATCTAAATATTCATTTAGATGGTTATCGGTTAATACTTTTGCTGTTATGATAGTGTATAGTAATTCTTCATTTATTACGTTTATATTCTTGATGATGTCTTTTGGAACATAACGTTTGATGTCTTGTTTCATCTTGATTTTGTGTCTTATATTTTGAGCACTTACGATATCGGTATCTTCGGAAATATCTAGAAAGTTATTGGTTCTTTTGATTGTCTCGGCTTTAATTAAAGGATTTATTTTTTTGATGTTTTTAAGGTAACTTATACCTAGTAAATCGTTAGGATTTATTTTTTCTTCATTTAAGGCCATTTGAAGTTTAGCTGGGTAGTTTAGGTTTTTTATGTCTGATTTAAGAGTTATATTTTGTTGCTTTAAAACTATTTTTTCTAAGTATTCGATATTATTTTTTTCACTTCCAAAGATTATTTTTTGAACACCTAAAGCGTTCAATATAGATATAGCTCCATAGGCAAAGTAATCAGAGGACTGAACACCGTAGTAAAGGGGTAGTTCAACTACTAAATCAACACCATGATTAAGGGCTATTTTAGTTTTACTTTCTTTATTTAATAAAGATATATCGCCACGTTCTAAAAAGTAGCCATTAAGGCATAAAATAATGATTGAATCAGGATATAATTCTTTTATTTTTTGAATATGGTAAAGATGACCATTATGAAAGGGATTATATTCGCATATGATACCTATTTTTTCCATGAAATCACCATTTTTAGTGTAACATAGATTGAATAATCTTTCAATTTGTATTATAATGAATATGGTGTTGGAGATGAATAGCGACTTAAAAAATGTTTTTGTTAAAGAACAAGATTTTAAAATGGATGTTCAAATGCCTTTAGAGTATTATCAAAATACTGGTATTTTAAGAATGGATCCTATTCATTTTGAAGGTAGTATTAAAAAGGATAATAATCAAGATTTTTATTTATCTTTTACACTTAAAGGGAATGTTTTTTTGGAAGATGCTCGGACTTTGGACGAGGTTCCTTATGAAATTTCATGCAATTTTGAGGAAAAAATTGATGAGATGAGTGAATTTTGTGGTCGTTTTTTAAAAAATAATCAAAATACACTTGATATTCTTTCGATTTTATGGGAAAATATTGTACTGGAAATCCCTATCAGTTATACACTGAGCGAAGAAGATTTATCTAGGGTATCTTTTGGTGAAGAGATACCAGATAATAATCAAGAAGTTGATCCTAGATTAGCTCCCTTGTTGGGGTTATTGAATGACGAAAAGGAGTGAGAGTATGAAATTAAACATCCAATTGTTCGCAGTTCCATTTAGAAGAACAAGTAAGACAAAGAAGAGAATGCGTCGTACACATTTAAAAAAGGAAGTAGGGGCTATAACTACTTGTCCTAAGTGTGGTGCTAGTTTAAGACCACATCGTGCATGCAGTAAATGTGGATATTATAAAAATCAAGATGTTTTACATCTAGAAAAAGAAGAAAATTAATATTTTCTTTTAATGTCCTGGTAGCTCAGCTGGATAGAGCAATCGCCTTCTAAGCGATCGGTCGTGAGTTCGAATCTCGCCCAGGACACCATTTACGATTAATAACGAGCTTTAATTAAAGTTCGTTTTTTAATTATTATTGCATATAAAAAGAGTGACTTTTTTTTAGGGATTTGGTACAATAATAAATAGTAGAAGGATATAAATAGTAAGAGGTAATGTTATGAAAACATTGCGTTATAAATTTAAGAAAAATAATAGTAAATATCCCTATATAATTCTTATAGGGGTTGTTTTAAGTGTGCTATTTTTAGCTATTGGTTATTCTGTTTATCAAGCTGGGGTAGATATTAGTGATATAACAGCTACGGTAAGAGTGCAAAAAGATATAAGGGTTAGTGAAATAACTCCTTCTAATCCTGTGTCTGGGGCTGTTAGTAATTGGGTGGATTATGATGTGCATAGTATTAGTAGCAATGTAACTTTGCCTAATAGTGATTCTACTATTACTTATTTGGTTAAGGTTACTAATATAGGTAATATAGAAGCTGGAATAACAAGTATTAGTGGTCTTTCTAGTAATTTGGAGTATAGTATTTCAAACTATAATGTTGGGGATGTCATATGTGATGATAATGATGTGTTATTATGTAAGCTTGGTGCTGTTGGGACAATTGAAATAATTATTTCTTATGCTGATGGAGGATATGATAGTAATAATACGACACATAATATTAATCTTGATTTTGATTTCTTTTATTTAAATGCGGTAGCAAGAATAGGTAGTAAGTATTATGAATCTTTAGATCTTGCTATAGCTGATGTAGATTTATATGATCCTAAAACTACTATTGAATTATTATCTAATACTAGTGGTATTTTAAGTGTAGCAGAACATAAAGATATTGTTTTGGATTTAAGGGGTAATGAATTATCTAATATTGGTAATGCTCCTGTGTTTGAAAATCTTGGCTCTTTGGAAATAAAAAATGGGACTATAAGAAGTGATGCATCAGCTAATGGAGCTTTAAATAATCAATCTACTGGGGTTTTAGTGGTTGATAATGTTAATGTTTTTGTTACTGGAGGAAGACAAGCTGTTTATAATAATAAAGGAAATGCTACAATAAAAGGTAATTCAGTACTTAAGACAACGACAAATCAAAGAGCTACTGTTCAAAATATAACACCAGGAGTATTAACTATTTTGAGTGCGGATATTACATCTTTAGGCACTAATGGAGTAATGAATACAGGAACACTTGTTATTGGGGTGGAAGATGGTGTGATTGATAATGATTCTATTAGAATACAAGGGATGAATTATGGAGTTAATTCATCGGTAGATTTTAGCTTATTTGATGGCTATGTTTATGGTAAAAATAAAGCATTTATAAATGATAATAGAATTACAAGTAAAGAAGAAGGTGCTTTGTTATTTCATGAGAAAGAAACAATTGATGAAATAGTATATGATCTTTCATATGCAGCTTTTCCTGTTACGATTACATTTGATCCAAACGGTGGGGCTGTAAGTGAGTCTTCTAGAAGTGCAGCAACTTCTAGACCTATTGGAGATTTACCTACACCGACCCGTAGCAGTTATATGTTTATTGGTTGGTTTACTGAAAGAGATGGTGGGGAAGAAATAACTGCTAGTGAAATAGTAAATGGACCAGATACTTATTATGCACATTGGGAAAAAATGTCTGATGTGGCACGAATAGATAATACTAAGTATGATTCTTTACAAGAAGCTATTAATGCGGTACCTGGTAATACTCAGACAACTATTACACTTCTTAAAGACACTTCAGAGGCTATTACTATTACTTCAAGTAAAAAGATTATTTTAGATTTAGATAATTATACTTTAAGAAATAGTGGTAATGCTCCAGTTATTGAAAATAGTGGTAATTTAACTATAGTAAGTGGAACTATTACTTCTACTGCTTATTATTCTGCAATAAATCAAAATAGTGGAACACTTAATATTACAGGCGGAAGAGTTATAGCAACGACTGATAGACAAGCAGTTTATATTAATGCTGGTACGGTTAATATTTCAGGTGATGCCTATTTGAGTTCTAATTCATCTGGGACGCCAACTACTTCAATAATGGAGAGAGGTACTGTTCAGTGCTTGCCTAATGGTACTTTAAATATTACTGGTGGTCATATTGTTGGTGTTAAACAACAAGCCGTATCTAATGAAGGAATACTTAATATAGGTGTTAAAGATGGTGTAATTGACAGTACAACGCCTGTTCTTGAGGGAGCTATTCATGGAGTTAGAACAACTGGAACATTTAATTATTATGATGGTGTAATTAAGGGCGTAGCTGATGCTATTAATGGTAGCATAACTGATATGGAAACAGGGGCTCAAGTTGTAAATGGAAGTGAAGTTAAAGATGGTGTTACATATATAACGAATCATCTAGAAATACCGTGATATGTGCCTTGGCAAAAAGTGTAATTTGACATATACTACCATGGAAGTGGGTGATATGGTGAATAAAGTTACACTTTTTTTAGTTGGACTTGGTTATGGAAAATATTACCAGGGAGAAGCTTGGATATTTGATACATGTGGGCATTTAGTTAGTCATGGAAAAACATGTAATGGAAAGTATTCTTTTAGGGGGTGTGAGAATACTTGTTATATTATTAAAGTTGTAAGTTATTTAGGTCGGATTACTAAAAGTTTTGTGGCCCGTGATAGAGTAGTTATTTATTTAAACGGAAGATTAATTAGAAAAACACGTATTACTCAGTTCCTTTTAACAGATTATTATTATGATAATTTGCCAATAATGAAGGGGGAGTTATATTTTGGCTAAGGTAATAACAATTTTAAATGGTGTGGGAACAGATACTGTTCCTAATGGGAATTATGCTGTTACAGCAAGTGTTAATGGTTATGATAATAGTACTATAAATCCAGATAGTATTCTGGTTCAGGAGGGAACAAATGAGTACTCGTTTACAATTGCTGCTACCGGTACTTTAACACTTCATGTTACGGAAGATGGATCTAGTACTGGAACGCCTGTGGTAGGTGCTAAATTCTACCGAACTGATAGCGAGGGAACTACTTATGGGAGTGAAGTAGTAACGGATAGTAATGGTGATGCAGTGTTAGCTAATGTTCCTTTTGGGGATCCCTCATTACCTATATATTATAAGCAAACAGAAAGTGATGGTAGTCATGAATTTAGCGATAGTGTTTCTAGTATAACAATGACTACTGAAACAGAGACGGTAGAGATTATTAATTCTTTAGCAGCAACAAGAACGATTACTTTAACGGATGCAAATTACGCTAATTTGCCAGTTGATGGGTCTCTAACGCTTTCCTAATTAAAAGCTCTTTTCAAATGGTTTTAGAGGTGTTATAATTCTTAATATGGGGTGTATAGTATATGAAAAAGAGAATACTTACAGGGCTTAAACCAACGGGGGATTTAACACTTGGTAATTATATTGGTTCAATAAGACAGATGAAGGAATTAGAGAGTGATTATGATTCATTTTTGTTTGTGGCTGATTTACATGCTTTAACGGTTTTTCAAAATCCTTCGGAATTACATGAAAGGATTAGAAAGTTTATTGCTATGTATATAGCTTGTGGGGTGGACCCAGAAAAACATACTATATATATTCAATCTGAGAATGAATTTTTACCGGCTATGAACTGGTTGCTTGAATGTTCTACTTATTATGGGGAAGCATCAAGAATGATTCAGTTTAAGGAAAAAAGTAAGGATAATGCTAATTTTACAGTTGGACTTTTAACTTATCCGGTTTTAATGGCATGTGATATTTTATATTGTGATGCAGAGTACGTTCCTGTTGGAATTGATCAAAAGCAACATGTTGAACTGGCTCGTGATATTGCTGATCGTTTTAATAAAAAATATGGTGAGACATTTAAGTTGCCAGAGTTTTATCCAATAAAAGTTGGGGCTAAAATATATGATTTAAAAGATCCATCTAAAAAAATGAGTAAGACTGAAGAAAATCCACAAGGAGTAATAGGATTATTTGATGATTTAGATAGTATTAGAAGTAAGATTATGAAAGCTACAACTGATTCATTAAATAAAGTTTGTTATGATCCAGAAAATCAACCAGGCATATCTAATTTGCTCACGATTGCATCAGTGCTTTCTGGAGAAGATATTAATAGTATAGAAAAGAGATTTGAAGGTGCTTTATACGGAGAATTTAAGAAATATGTAGCTGAGGTTGTAACTAGTAAAATAGGACAATTTCAACAACGTTATAAGGAAATTATTAATAGTAAAGAGTTAGACGAAATATTAGACAGAGGAAGAGAAAAATCTAGAGAGTTAGCACGTCAAAAGTATGAGCTTATGAAAGAACGGATGGGTGTAGTTCGTTAAGATGAATAATTATAAGAAGTATATTCCTAATATTTTATCATCACTTAGAATAATAGCAGTACCAATTTTAATTTTACTTGGTTATTTCGAGTTATATGTACCAGTTATTATTATTGCTATTTGTTGTTCTTTAACCGATTTTATTGATGGAAGGCTTGCTCGTAAGTGGCAGGTAACAAGTGATATAGGGGCTAAGTTAGATGCATTGGCTGATAAATTATTAGCGTTAGGTTTATTATTAGTATTAATATTTAGAATACCTGTTTATTTGTATGTTTTATTACTTGAGTTCTTAATTAGTTTAGTAAATTTATATAATTATTTTAAGACTCATAAGACTAATGTTTTACTGATTGGAAAACTTAAAACATGGTTTGTTTTTATAACTTTAATACTAGGAGTCTTTGGTATTATTTTTCCAGGGTTTAAAGGCGTTTTAGAAGTTATAGTTTATATTACTATCGGAATGCAATTTATTACATTAATATCTTATCTTGTTTATTGGCATAAGACTAGTCAAAAAAAAAAACAAATATGATGACTATGTAGAATTTTATGAGTTAGTAGAACCAATTATCAAAACAGAAGAATACTTAAAAAGAAAAGAATTTCCTCATCATATTGATGAATCGGCGTATGATCACATGATGCGGGTAGCTTTTGACTGTTATAAGATTGGTAAAAGAAGCAAGATGGATTATAAGTCTTTGACTATTGCCGCAATTTTGCATGATTTTTATGAGAAGCCATGGCAATATCAAACAGAAAAATTGCCTCTATTTAAACAACATGGTTTTACGCATGCCCAAAATGCAATAGATAATGCTAAAAAGGTGTATGGTAGTGAGGTTGTTACTAAAAAGGTGGAAAGTATTATGAAGACACATATGTTTCCACTTAATATTAAGCCCCCAACAAGTAGAGAAGGATGGCTCTTAACTTTTATTGATAAAGTTGATTCTATTGATTTTATCTTACACCCAGTAATACTTTTTAAAATTTTAAGAAAAGAAGAAATTGATCAGGAGAGAAAATTAACATTAAGAAAAGTTAAAAATATTATTAAGAGAAAGAATGAATCAAGTTAGTTCTTTCTTTTTTTGATATGTTAAAAAAAGTGAAAAAAATTAACATGTTTTTTGTATATGTTAAAAAAATAGTGTAATGTTGTATATAAGGAGATGATAGTATGAAGTTATTACCATTTAATGATTTTGATTTAAAGACACCGAGAATTCTTGAAGCGTTAAATGAAGCTTCTAGATCTCTTGCAGAATTAAAAGGATTTACTAATTCAATTCCTAATCAACATATTTTAATAAATGCTATTACAATAAATGAAGCAAAAGATAGTAGTGAAATTGAAAATATAGTTACTACTCATGATAGTATTTATAAAGTTTTAACAGAAAGTGGTTATAAAGATGAATCTGCTAAAGAAGTAGTTGATTATTATTTTTTTATATTATAAGGATTAAAAGCTATTTTAAATAGAAAATCAACTAAAAAATGAGGTATATTAGTTGTTTTTGCAAGTGCAAAAATAGTTAGTGGTGCACAAACGATTCTTTCAAATTCTTTATTTACAAGGGTTTTGAAATTTCGTGGTGCATTCTCATATCCTGTTGTAACAAAAATTTTAACTATTTTTAATTTATAGTAATTATCAATAATTAATAGTATAATTAAATTAAATATTTGAAGGGAGTGAGGTTATGAACAAAGTTGCAAATTTAAAT
>CACXCK010000050.1 GCA_902766135.1 uncultured Erysipelotrichaceae bacterium | reverse complement strand
TGTACTATTATTTGTATTAGTATGGGTATCATTATAATTGTCACTTCCAGCAGTTCCATACATATATCCTACATAGGCATTGTCATTATAGCTAGAGTTAAATGCACTTGTTCCTATTTGCGTATAATGTGTACTTGAGTCATCATATCCATTCGCAAGTACTTCTGCCTTGTTAGCAAGGCCATCTATTACACTTGCATCTCCAGCGTAAATCATTCTAATTGAGCCATCTCCATTAATACGTACTATTCTCCAATAATACCCACCAAATTTAACATAGTTATTTGTGACATTACCTCTAAAGTAATAAGAGGTTCCATAATCATCTTCTAATTCAAATAAGCCACTTGTTTGTTCTTCTTTTCCATCGCCATCAACGTTGGCATTTCTTGGGGCTATGAGGCTAAAGTCAGGATTAGATGGTGTAGATGGTGTTAATGTAAGACTTGTGTTTAATAATTGCAGTTTTGCTAATGTATTAGAGGCAGATGGTTTCTCACTTGTAATTGGATTTGTGTCGCTTGCTTTTAATGCCCCTCTTATGTCAAAAGATACTTTCTTATTTTCGCTTCCAGCAAAACTCGTTGTATCATCTACATATATCTGAGCACTATACAAAATTGTCTCACCAGGGCCTATTATTCCACTTAAAAATGAGTTTGTAGTGCCTACATGAGTACCGTCTCCTTCTCCACTCATAATTCCCTTAGGGTATCCTTCTACTAAGATACCGTTTTCTCTAAGTATTAATTTTAAGTTGGATAAGTCCGCTGTGTTATCTGGTCGGGGTACTAAATATAAATCGTAATCAGCAATTAATGTACCTGTATTTCTAATGCTTAATTGATAACTACAACTACTAGCATAGAGATTTGCTTCATCTAAGCTCATTGGTTCAAAGCAAATAGAATTATTAATAACGGTTTCATTTGAGTAAGTAAATGTTAAATCCCCTGCTTCTACTACTTGATTATTAGTATTACTATCTACTTGGAAGAATAATGCGTAAGAGGCCCCTATTACTACAAGAGTTGCACATATTATAATATATGCTGCAAGTTTTGTTTGCCTTTGAAAGATATTTTTAAATGTCCATGATTCTTTGTTCATCCTATCATCCTCTATTCTTTTTAATTATAACAAATAATTAAAAAACATTAAAGAGATTTTTTCTTCTTTAATGTTAATTTTTGAATTTCATTTTCTTTCTGAAGGGCTTCACCTACTTCTTCTTCATGTTTAGGAAGTAATCCTTCTTCTTCAGTGTTATTAGAATAGTACAAGGTTTGGACTAGATGATTACGAATTTTGTTTAAGCCTGAGTGCCTACAGCCTAAGTCATCATCATCTATTATACAGTAATGACTTATTTCGGGATGTTTTAGCAAATAAGCGCGAATTTCATCTTCTTTCCAAACAGGAATATATGTGTAATCGTTTAGTTTTTTTCTAATTGTTGGTGTTCTACCGATGCAATCAATACCGTGTTTTTTTAGAGTATCTAGTATGAATTTAACCCATTCATTTTCGGTTTCTAATGTTTCTTCGTCTATTACATCTTTCATTGTGGATTCGATTACTACTTTACAATTATATTTACGGCAAATATGCGCTAGTGTTATTATTCTTTTTTCAATAGTTTCTGGTGAAGCATCGTGGATTGTATCTAGTACGCCATCAAAATCTAGAAATATGACATTCATTTATAAGTACCATAACCTTTCGTTATTTTTATATACTTCTTTTATTATGCCACTTCCCAGACATTCTTCACCGTCATAGAAAACGCAGAACTGTCCTGGAGTTACTGCTTTAACTCCTTCTTTATAATTAACTTTAATTGTCTCTTTATCTATGTATTCTAATTCTACTGGGTAATCTTCACCGCGATATCTAAATTTAGCTGTACATTTCGTTGGTCTTTTGTCACTTATAAAGTTAATGCTTTCTAGAGTGCAGGCATCACTTATTAAATAATCACTTTCATCGCCAAAAGCTACATATAGAATATTATTCTTAGTATCTTTACCACATACATAGTGTCTTTCTTGAAAACCTGATAAACCAACATTTCTTCTTTGACCTATGGTGTAGTTCATTAAACCAGTGTGTCTTCCTATTATTTCTTTGGTTTCTACATTTAATATGTCGCCAGGATTTGGCTTTAGATAGTTCTTAATAAAATCTTGGAAGTGTCTTTCACCGATGAAGCAAATACCAGTTGAATCTTTCTTTTTGGCAACATTTAAGTTATTATCAAGGGCTATTTTTCTTACTTCTTGTTTAGTTTTGTCCCCAACAGGGAATAATACATCTTCTAATCCGCTTTTTGATACTTGAGCTAAGAAGTAGGTTTGATCTTTGTTGGCATCTACGCCTCTTAGGAGTTTATCACCACTTTTTCTTGCATAGTGACCGGTGGCAATATAATCTGCACCTAGTTTTTTTGCTTCTTCCTTAAATAGGTCAAATTTAATATATTTGTTACATAGCAAGTCTGGATTTGGGGTTCTTCCTTTTTTTAGTTCATCTAAGAAGTAGGTAAAGACATTATCCCAATATTCTTTGATAAAATCTACTCTATGAAGCGGAATATTTAGTATTTTGCATGTTTCTAAGGCATCATTATAATCTTGTTCTTGGGGACATATATAATCATTTAAGGTAGGATTACCTGATATGTCATTGTTAATTAAAGCATCCCAATTACGCATGAATAAGCCTTCTACTTCATATCCCTCTTGTTTTAGTAGTAGTGCACTTACAGCAGAGTCTACGCCTCCACTTATACCAACAATTACTTTAGGCATACAATTCACCTCTTTTTGTATTGTATCACATTATTAGGAATTTAAAAAGACTTAGCCAGTCTCTTGCATATATAGATAATAAAATATCGTATATCATAATGATAATAAAACATATAAGCATTCCTTTTAGACGAAGTTTGTATGAAATGTTTGGCGTGTTTTTTAAGAGGTAACTTTTTATTCTATCTAGTGAGATAGAAAGACATTTTATGTAAAAAATAAATGATAAAAGTAAATATAACAGTTTAGTTATGATAAAAAAAGTTATACCATAGAATAAACCGTTAAAACCTAGAGTCATAGTAAATAATGTAATAGTAAAGCCACTACTCATCCCTTCATAGAAAGTGATAGTGCTTGAAAATATTGGTGATAGCCCTACTATTGACAAGATAAAAGAGACATTAAGTATGAAGAAATGAAATAGTAAGTACTCACATTTTATATTGTCTATGTTTGATATATAGTAATTAATTTGCTCTTCTAGGAAGATTTTGTTTTTGATAGCAAAAGAGATTCCTAAAAAAAATCCTATAATAAATAGGATACTAAAGAAAAGAATGTGATTATGATATTTTTTTAGATATGAAATCATGTTATCACCTAAACAATTATATTTACAAAATATTTAAAATATGATAAATTGTTGTCTGGTGATGAAGTTTTATGAATAAAAAAGTTAGAAAAATTGTTACCTGGATTATTTTAATTATAATGATTCTTGGTATAGCAGCATCAATACTTGCGTATGCTTTTAATTAAACAACTTATTGGTTGTTTTTTATTTTGTCTCCTTCTTCTAACATGTTTCTGATGAAGATTCCATATCCTTTTATAGGTTCTTCTACTACCACATGAGTTACTGCTCCGATAATTTTATTGTTTTGAGTGATTGGAGAACCACTCATACCTTGAATTATACCTCCTGCCTTCTTTATAAGTTTGTTGTCTGTAACTGTGAAGTAAAAGTTTTTAATTTTATTTTTCTCGTTGATACTAGTTATTTCAATCTCGTATTTTTCTTTTTTGTTTCCTTCTAGAACAGTATATATTTCGGCTGGTCCTAGTTTTATATCGTTTATGTTTGCAACTTCAATGGTATTATCTTCTTTTGTTTCGCTATATATTCCATATATTCCTTTTTGAGTATTATTATGGATATCACCTAATAGATGGTTTGTTTTGTATGATGCATTTTTTTCACCGGCTCTTCCTTCTACACTTTTACGAATGCTTTCAACTATACTTTCAAAGATGAATCCTTCTTTTACTTCTACTCTTTTGCTACTACTAGATTCTTGAATTTCATGGCCTAAGGCTCCATAAATATTTGTTTCGGGGTCTATATATGTAATTGTTCCAAGGCCTGTGATACCATCTTTTACGTAGAGACCACTTTTTAATAGGCCATCTACTTCTGTTAGTGTAATGGTTGTGTTTAGTAGCTCGTTATCACGCTTGATGGTTATATCAACCAAACCATTTTGTTCTTCTTTTTCTATATTAGTTGTTAAATCGTCGATGGTGTTTATTTCTTTATCGCCCACTTTTATTATATAATCGCCAATTTTAAGTTCTTGGCTACTTTTTGGAAATTCACCATTAACACGGTAGAAACCGATAATCATAACACCTGGTGGAGTTATTTTTATACCGATGTTTTCGCCACCCAAGATAATTCTTTCTGAGTAGGCTAAGACGAGGCTTGGAGTCATAATAAAAAGAACCATTAATATTAGATATTTTTTCATATTATCACCTACTAATATTGTGGTTCTTAATAGTTAATTATATATTGGTAATTTTTAGTATTGTTTGCCTACGTAGATGCGATATGTTGCTTTATTGCCACATACAATGCATGGGCCATTAACGCTTTCATCTTCTATTATGCAACGGCTTTTCATAGATGTATCTTCTTTAATTTTGGTTTCGCAATCGGGATTATCACAGATGTTTATTTTCATGAATCCTGGTTTGTTTTTACCATAATCTACTAGTTCTTCGTAGGTTTTTACATCGTAAATCATTTCGTCTCTTCTTTTTAAAGCCCGATTATACATATCATCTTGAATAATTTTAAATAATTCTTTAGTTCTTTTGACAGCGTCTTCTATTCTCACGTTTTCTTTTTCTAGAGTGTCTCTTCTTACTAATGTTACTTCGCCTTTTTCTAAATCTCTTTTACCTATTTCAATACGAATTGGTATTCCTCTTACTTCAGAATAGGCAAATTTGTATCCAGGGGTTTTGTCACTACTATCTATCTCGTATGGAATATCTTCTAATTCTTTAGTAATTTTCTCTATGACGCTTGATAACTCTTTTCCTTCGCCGATTGGGATGATGGAAACTTTTATTGGTGCAATTTTAGGCGGAAGAACGAGCCCGTGGTTATCGCCATGAGTCATGATTATCCCTCCAATCATCCTGGTTGATAGGCCCCAGCTTGTTTGATATGGAGTTTGAAGCTCGTTGTTTTGGTCTAAGAAGGTAATATTAAAGCATTTAGCAAAATGATTACCAAAGTAGTGGCTAGTTCCGTTTTGTAAAGCTACACCGTTATACATCATTGCTTCTAAAGTGTATGTACATTCAGCGCCGGCAAATTTCTCTTTATCGGTTTTTTTGCCTACGATAACTGGTAGGGCTAAATAGTTTCTTTGAAAATCTTCATAAACGTGAAGCATTCTTAGTGTTTCTTCCATGGCATCTTCTTTGGTGGCGTGCATGGTATGACCTTCTTGCCATAGAAATTCTCTACTTCTTAGGAATGGACGAGTTGTTTTTTCCCAACGCATTACATTACACCATTGGTTATATAATTTTGGCAAATCTCTATATGAATGAATAATATTTTTATATAGATCGCAAAATAAAACTTCACTAGTAGGTCTAATACACATTCTTTCTTCTAGTTTTTCATGGCCTCCATGAGTTACCCAAGCTACTTCTGGGGCAAAGCCTTCAATGTGTTCTTTTTCAATATTTAATAGTGATTCTGGTATTAACAGAGGCATCATGACGTTTTCATGGCCAAAGCGTTTAAATTCTTTGTCTAAGACACTTTGAATATTCTCCCAGATTGCATATCCGTATGGTTTAATAATCATCATACCCTTACTAGAACCATAGGTCGCTAAGTCTGCTTCTCGTACAATATCTGTGTACCATGAGGCAAAATCTTTGTCTCGATCAGTTATTTTAGTAACTAATTTGCTCATATTAAACCCCCTCTTCTTCGATTGTAAAGTTTTCTAATTCACCATTTTCTTTTAGTATTTTATTAACTTGTGTGGTTGCATTCTCTAATTTATCTTGAGCATTCTTTACTAGTTTCATAGCTTCGGTGTATTTATTTATTGCATCATCTAAAGGAATATTACCACTTTCTAGTTCTTTAATAATACTTTCTAATTCAGTTAGAGATGTTTCAAATGATTTTTCTTTCATAATTTAATTCCTTTCATCTATTTCTTTTATTTTTGTTATAGCTGTCCCTGTTTTAAATCTAATTTTTAGTTCGTCGCCAATGTTTAAGTCTTTTACGCTTTTTATTATTTTCTCTTCTTTGTAGGCAACTGAATAACCTTTATCAAGAATATTTAAGGGATTTAGAAGTTTTAAAGTTTCAATTATAAGGGTATATCTATGCTCATTAGCTTTTAAGATATTCTCGATATTTTTGGTTGCAATAATTTTGTCTTGTTTCAAAATGGTATTTTTTTCTTGGTAACCCTTTAAGGGGTTTTTAAGAATTGGACTTGCGATAATTGGGCCAAGGAGACCTTTTTTAATATCTAAGTAGTGTTTTATTTGCCCTTTAAGTAATTCTTCTAAATTATCTAGTTTTTGATATTTTATTTCATATAGTGATTTTGGGTTTTTTAAGATGTAGTTATCTTTTAGTAAAGCTAAGTTAGATATAGCATCTTTTATTATCCTAGTAATACTGTTATTTAGTCTGATTTTCTTTTCTTTGAATAGTTTTTTTACTTCGCTTATTGTTGGAACGGCTAGTTCTGCTGCGCCTGTTGGAGTTGGAGCTCTTAGGTCTGCCACATAATCTGATATTGTAACATCTATTTCGTGGCCCACCGCGCTTATAACTGGTACTTTAGAGTTATATATAGCTTCAGCAACTATTTCTTCATTAAAAGCCCATAAATCTTCAATGGAACCTCCTCCTCGACCGACGATTAAGGTGTCGATTGGATATGTGTTTGCTATCTTTATTTTAGCGGCAATATCACTTGCAGCCCCTTGCCCTTGGACGAGAGCTGGAAAAAGAATTGTTTCACATAGGGGGAATCTTCTTTTAATGGTACTTATTATATCTTTTATAGCTGCGCCTGTTGGAGCTGTAACTATTCCTATTTTTTTAGGAAAAGAAGGGATTTCTTTTTTGTGTTTAGGATCGAAGTATCCTTTTTCAAGAAGTTTCTTCTTTAATTTTTCAAATTCAATGTATAAGTTACCCAAACCATCTTGTTCCATGTGA
>CACXCK010000049.1 GCA_902766135.1 uncultured Erysipelotrichaceae bacterium | reverse complement strand
TATGCATTAAATTATAAAACCCCAATTCAATATAAAACTGAATCAGGGTTTTAAAGTTTCTTTTATAAAATGTCTATATTTAGTTGATTACTTTAGTATTCTTCCTTTTTTTAGTATTCATAGAATGTAAATGGTTTTTCGCTTGTGCCTATTCCGTCTTTATAGATTATATCACTTGGAAGAGCTATTACAACTCTTAAGTCTTTCTTGCTAATAGCATAATCAGAATCAATAGCACCACTTGTACCTACGTAGTATACTTCATAGCTGTTTTCGTAAAGGCCATTTGCAAGCCACCATTTATTGGTAGTATTTGCTAGGTAATTGTCATTAGAACAGCTTCTTGATTCTTTTGATGATGTTTTGTTACAATTTGGATCTAGAGATGCATTCATATAATCATAGACAGGCAGTAAAGAAATAGGGGTATTCTCAGTTGTTGTACATTCAATATAGCCATCTTTTCTAGCATCTACTTGACTACGTGGATGAATACAAGCATCTATTCTTTTTAAGTAAGCATGATGATCTTTAAAATATTTGTTGTAGAAGTCCAATAATTTTTGGTATATTTTGCTTGTAGCAAAAATGTTTTTGCCTCTTGCAGAACTAATTTCTTCATTGTAACGATCATCAAATTGGTATAGATCTTTAGAATTTAAAGTATCTGCGAGAATGATGTAGATTTTATCGTCATCCATTTTAAATATGCGCCAGTTATAATCTAGAAATTTTATGTAATTATTGATTGTTTTGCTGCCACGATAGATCAGTACTTTTTTTTCTTCTTGGGTGTGTTCATATAAACCAGATTGTTTTATAGGATCTGTTATTTCGGAATTTGTAATTTCTGGTAGGACCTCTTCACGAGCTAAAATTGTATCTTTTAGAGATGTTGTATGATATTTTTCACATGTAAGTTCTGGAATATAGCGAATGGCATCATTTTCACTTACGACTTTAACTTTGCCTTCGCAAGTTTTATCTTTGCTAATTTTATCTAATTCTTTTATTAATTTTTCACTAACGAGCGTTTCTTCGGAAACGATTATTTCGCCTTCTTTAGGTAATAGTTCTTTGTGATTTCCAATGTATGAAGCGGTTGCATCGACTAGTTTTTTTTCTAACTCTTGATAATCAAATCTTTTAAAAATACTCATAATAAGAATGATACATATTAGAAGTATTAATATACTTACAATGCTTATACTGGCAATTATTATTAATTTTTTCTTATCTTTAAATAGTTCTTTCATTCTACCACCTATTTAAATTATACTAGTAAAATAAAAAAAAAGCAATGAAGCTTTTTTTATCTATTGTAGAATTCGACAATTAGTGATTCGTTAATTTCAGAATTTAATTCTGTACGAAGAGGACGTCTTACATATTTACCTGTAAGTTTTTTCTTATCAAATTCAACAAATGGTTTAATACTGTTAGTACTTTCAAGACTTGCAAGAATTGCTGGATGAGAAATTGATTCTTCTTTTACAGCAATAATGTCTCCAACTTTGCATGTGTAAGATGGAATGTCAACTTTTGTGCCATTGACAGTGATATGTCCATGGTTTACTAGTTGTCTTGCGCCACGACGAGTAGTGCTCATGCCCATACGGTATACTAGGTTGTCTAAACGACTTTCTAATAAGAATAATAGGTTTTCACCAGTTATACCTTTTAGTTTAGATGCACGATCAAAAACTTTATGGAATTGTTTTTCGTTTAGTCCATATAGTAAACGTACTTTTTGTTTTTCTTGTAACTGAATACCATATTCACTTAATTTTTTACGACGATCGCGACCGTGAATACCAGGAGCGTATGGACGACGTGCTAAATCTTTACCATTTTCTAAAGTAGAGAAATTTAGACGACGAGATTTTTTGTTTTGTGGTCCTGTATATCTTGACATAATATTCTCCTTTCTATTAAATTGCTAAAAAGTTAATTTGAATACAGTCTTTTTAGGGAGTAATTATTAACACGTTCTAATAGACAGATTATACTTGTGATAAAACAATCTAATTACACATTAAAAAGAGGTGTATTCGCTGCCTAACCCATCAGCGTTATTAATTATACTAGAAAATACGCATGTTTGTCAAGAATATGTCTATATACATTTCAAGATAATTTTTATATAATTGATGTGGGTGATTAAAGTGATTCCGAAAGTTATATATGATATTTTGGTACAATTAGAGAAAAACGGATTCGAGGCTTATATTGTTGGAGGCTTTGTTAGAGACTCTCTTCTTTTTAAGAAAACGAATGATATTGATATTGCTACAAATGCCTTACCTAAGGATTTAATAAGTATTTTTGGTATTCCTAAAAGAAGTATTCAGTATGGGTCATATCATTTAAAAGCTGATGAATATGATGTTGATATTACAACTTATCGTAAGGAAGAAGCATATACTGATGGGCATCCGGTGGAAGTCATATATAGTAATAATTTAATTGAAGATGCACCAAGAAGAGATTTTACAATGAATTCTTTATATATGAATAAAAAGGGGCATATAATTGATTTGTATCATGGTCAAGATGATATAAGTAAAAGAATAATTCGAATGATTGGTAAACCTAAAGATAGATTGGAAGAGGATCCTATTCGTATTTTAAGAGCTATTAG
>CACXCK010000048.1 GCA_902766135.1 uncultured Erysipelotrichaceae bacterium | reverse complement strand
GTTCAAAATTATTTCCCGGGAAATACTTATGATGTTGTTTTATGTAATCCACCTTATTTTAAGTATCATTCTCCTGATTTTATAAATAATAATAAAATCAAAAGTATTGCACGACACGAAATAATGATTAATTTGACACAATTATTTTCCAGTGTACAATATCTTTTACGTGATAAAGGACGATTTTATCTCGTACATGTTCCTGATAGGATAGAGGAGATTGTAAATTGTGCAAGTAATTGTCAGTTGGCTTTGAAAGAGTTACAGTTTGTTTCTTCTAAAAGTGTCGAAAATCCTATTATTGCTTTGATGAGCTTTGTAAAAAAAGGCAAAACTGGGTGTAAAGTATATCCTCAGGTTTCAATTGATGGGTTAACTACTTATCAAAATTTATTTAGGAGGTGAGTTTATGAAAATGATTGTTGGACTTGGTAATCCCGGAAAAGAGTATGATTATACTAGACATAATACAGGCTTTTTAGTTATTGATTCTTTTGTAAGTAATTTTAAATTTGAAAAAAAGTTTAATGCTATGGTGTCAGTTAAAACTATTAATGGAGAAAAAGTTTTATTTGTAAAACCTCAGACTTTTATGAATAATAGTGGTGAGGCAGTTGGAAAGATTGCTTCTTATTATCATATTAGTTCTTTTGATATTATGGTTGTTCATGATGATATGGATATTGAATTAGGTCATTTTAAGATTAAGGATCATGGGCGTAGTGGTGGTCATAATGGTATTAAGTCTATTATTGACTCTTTGGGTACTGATAATTTTGTTAGATTAAAGGTTGGTATTGGACATTCTTTAGATGATACTATTTCTTATGTTTTAGGTCGTTTTAGTAAGCCTGAATTTGAGAAGTTATCTAGTAATTTTAAAACTTATGAGGAAATCGTTAATTCTTTTTTTTCTAATGATTCTTCATATTTAATGAATAGGTTTAATGGGTTGTGATACGATGAATTTTTTTGCTAATTTTGAATATAGAGATGGTTTAGTTGTTGAAGGACTTAATAAAGAGTTGTCAACTATTTTTGTATGTAATTATTTTAAGTGTTTTAAAAAGAATGTTATTGTTGTTACTTCTAATATTTATGAAGCCAATTTGATTTATCAATCATTATTAACTTATACACATGATGTAATATTTTATCCTATGGATGATTTTTTAACTTCGCTTGCTTTGTCTGTTTCACCTGAATTTAAGTTGAAGAGGTTAGAGGCTATTGAAGAATTTGGGGTTAGGCCACATATTGTCGTTACTAATATTATGGGGTATATTCGTAAACTACCAGCTATAAATGAAAAAGATAATAATAAAGTTTTGTTAGAAAAAGGCATGAAGATTCTAAGAGATGATTTAATTAATTCTTTAGATAAGCTCGGTTATAAAAGAGATTCAATAGTTACTTCTACTGGTGAGTATGCTGTTCGTGGTTTTGTTGTAGATGTTTTTTTAACCAATCAAGAGCATCCAATTAGAGTTGAATTTTTTGATGATGAAATTGATTCAATTAGATTTTTTGATGAGAATACGCAGAGAACAATAAGTGATATTTCAGCAATTGTATGTTTACCTATTGCTGAAATTATAGGTGATGATGGTTCTTCCTTATATGATTATTTGGGGGATGCCTCTTTGTTTTTATATCATTCTAATCAGATTAAGCTAGCTTATCAAAAACTAGAGGAGGAGATTCTTTCTTTAGATGATGAAGATAAGAATAAGTTTTATTCGATGGATGAGTTAAAAGCAAATTTAACAATTTCTCTTAATTTGTTTGATAATATTGATGATAATTCTGATTATTTGTTTAAGTGTCAAGATATAGATAATTTTAATGGAAATTTTGATTTATTAAAGGAAAGAGTAAATAAATGGTGTGATACTGGGTACTCTGTTATTTTTGTTTTGTCCAAACAGAAGCAAATTGATATGATAAGAGAATTGTTTAATGGTAATGTTATTTTACAGTCTGATGATTTTAAAACTGGAAATGTTTATATTATTGATGGCAAAATAAATAATGGTTTTGTTTTTAATAAAGAAGTTTATATTTCTGAATATGATATTGAAAATACAAAGCGGGCAGTTAATTATAAAAATAATTTTCATATAGGTACTAAGATAAAGAATTTAGATCATTTACAAATTGGGGATTATGTTGTTCATAGAGTTCACGGAATTGGGGTTTATAATGGTGTAACAACTTTAAAAGTACAAGGAATGCTTAAAGATTTTATTCAAATATCTTATTTAGGTAATGATAAGGTGTATATTCCTGTTGAAAAGATTTCTTCAATTTATAAGTATTCTGATAAAGACGGTACGAAGCCACAGATTAATAAGCTTGGTTCGACTTCTTGGGTTAAGAAAAAGCAGGCTGTTCAAAAGAGAATTCATGATATATCTGGTGAATTAATTGAGCTATATGCGAAACGTGAGTCAATTAAGGGGGAAGCTTATGTTGATTATCCTTTAGAGAGTATTTTTAGCGAACAATTTTCTTTTGAGGAAACGAAAGATCAAAAAAGAGCTATTAGGGATGTTCTTACAGATTTAAATAAGGAGACGCCGATGGATCGTTTGCTATGTGGAGATGTTGGCTTTGGTAAAACTGAAGTTGCATTTAGAGCTATTTTTAAAACGGTTTGTAATAATAAGCAAGTTATGTATTTGTGTCCGACTACGATTTTGAGTAAGCAACAGTATGAGTCGTGTCTTGAGAGATTTCAAGATTTTCCTGTTTCTATAGCTTTGTTAAATAGATTTACTTCATCTAAAGAAACTAAAGAGATAGTCGAAAATTTTAAAAATGGAAAAATTGATATTTTGTTTGGGACGCATCGTTTATTAAGTGATGATATTATGCCTTTAAAATTAGGGTTATTAATTGTTGATGAAGAGCAGAGATTTGGAGTTACGCATAAGGAAAAGATTAAAAGATTTAAAAATGACGTTAATGTTTTAACTTTGTCGGCAACGCCTATTCCACGAACATTAAAAATGGCTATGTCCGGATTAAGAGATTTATCAATTATAGATACACCACCTATGAATAGGTATCCTGTGCAGACCTATGTTGTTCAAGAGAGTGATAATTTAGTTAGGGATGCGGTATATAAAGAATTAGGAAGAGATGGACAAGTATTTATATTATATAATTTTATTGAATCGATTGAAGATGTGGCTGATAAATTAAAGAGACTAATTCCTGAGGCTAGAATTCGTTATGCTCATGGCCAGATGAAAAAAGAAGAAATAGAAGATATTATGAATGGCTTTATTGAGCATGAATTTGATGTTCTTTTATCGACTACTATTATTGAAACTGGTATAGATATTCCTAATGCTAATACCCTTATTATTTATAATGCAGATCGGTTTGGTTTGTCTCAACTTTATCAGTTAAGAGGAAGGGTTGGAAGAAGTAATAAGGTGGCATATGCATATCTTATGTATGATAAGAGTAAGATGCTTAATGATATCGCTGTTAAAAGATTACAAGCTATAAGAGATTTTACCGAATTAGGTAGTGGATATAAAATTGCTATGAGAGATTTGTCTATAAGGGGAGCTGGAGATTTATTAGGTAGTGAACAGGCTGGATTTGTTGATTCTGTAGGTATAAGTTTATATACTAAAATGGTAGAAGAAGAAATGAAAAAACTGAAGGGAGAGGATGTTCCTTTAGATGAGAATAATGAGTCTTTAATACATGTTACAACGCATATTGACGATTCTTATATACCAGATGAAGAAGTAAAAATTGAGATTCATAAACTTATTAATGAAATAGATTCATATCAAAAGTTAGAAGATGTAAAAAATGAAATTGTTGACAGGTTTGGTCCTGTTAGTGATGATTTAGAAGTTTATATGTATGAAGAGTGGTTTGAAAAAATTGCCTTGGAATTGCATATTACTGAGGTTGTTCAAAATGACAGAAGCATAACCGTAAGTCTTCCAGTAGATGTGTCTAGTAAAATTAAAGGTGATAAGTTATTTATGGAAGCATATAGTATTAATCCAAAATTTCAAATACATTATATAGGAAAGAAAATACAAATATCTTTGAACTTTATTAATGTAAAAAAACATTTTATATATGATATTGTTAAACTTTTTAGTAAAATTAATGAAGATATGAAAGAATAAAAAATATATTTTGCTTCAAACTATAGTTAGATTGGAGTGAACTTATTTTGAAAGATACTGGGATAGTTCGGAGAATAGATGAACTTGGGCGTATTGTTATACCAAAAGAGATTAGGCGAACATTAGGACTTAAAGATGGAGAAAACATGAGTATTTATTTAAATAATAGTGAAATATGTTTAAAAAAGTATTCTTTCCTTTCAAAGATGGAAAGTTACGCTAAAACGCTAATAGATATTGTATTTAATATATTTGGGTATCATTCATTCTTGTTTGATGGGTCAAAAGTTCTTTTAAGTAGTAATAGTTTAGCAGTAGGAGAAAATATTCCTAAATTAATTAAAGATTGTTTTTTTAAGTTAGAGGAATATGAGTCATTTGAATCCGAAAATATTTTAGGGTTTGATGGTTATTCTTATGGATTGCCTGTTATATTATCTTCTGATTGTATAGGTTATTTAATTGTTTCTCGTAGTAGTAAACCTGATGATAATTTTCGTTTGTTTGTTAAATTTATGGTGAATCTTATAATCAATCCTTTTGATATTGAGTAGTTTTATCTTGCATTTTATCTTTTTTGTGATAAAATGTTTGTAATCAACGGGGAAGGAAAGAAGGATAATAAGTAGTATTTAGAGAATCTACGTTAGGTGAAAGTTAGATATATGAAAGTTATCTCGAATGGGTCTGGAGTTGAATCGTTAATCGCGTTAAGATAAGAGAGCATGAATAGTCATGAATTAAGGTGGTACCACGGGTATTTACTCGTCCTTTAGTTCTTGACTTTTTTTATTTGGAGGTGAGACGCATGAAAAAGAGCGAAAGTATTATGCATTATTCTGAAAAAGTGCTTTTGTATTCGTTACTTGTTATAGGTTTTGTCATGTGTTTTTGTTTAGTTTTATTTACATGTTTTAAGTAATAATAAGAATATAAATAATTGGAGGTATTGTATGGAAAAATATTATATTAGTACTGCAATTGCTTATGCTTCTGGTAAGCCACATATTGGTAATACTTATGAAATAGTACTTGCTGATGCAATTGCAAGGTATAAAAGAAATAGAGGTTTTGATGTTTATTTTCAAACTGGAACTGATGAACATGGAGAAAAAATCGAAGGAAAAGCAAAGGAGGCTAGCTTAACACCTCAAGAATTTGTTGATGATAAGGCCCGGGAAATAAAACGTATTTGGGATGTTATGAATACAAGTTATGATGCTTTTGTAAGAACTACTGATTCGCATCATAAAGAAGTTGTACAGCATATATTTCAAAAATTATTTGATCAAGGTGATATTTATTTGGATAAATATGAGGGATGGTATTGTACACCTTGTGAATCTTTTTGGACAGAGACACAACTTCTAGATGGTAAGTGTCCTGATTGTGGTCGGGAAGTATCAAAAAGAAGTGAAGAAGCATACTTTTTTAAATTATCTAAGTATCAAGATAAGTTATTAGACTATATTAATAGTCATCCTGATTTCATTCAACCAGAATCTAGAAAAAATGAAATGATTAATAATTTTTTGAAGCCTGGACTTCAAGATTTATGTGTATCAAGAACAACATTTGATTGGGGCATTAGAGTTCCTTTTAATGATAAACATATTATTTATGTTTGGATTGATGCATTATCTAATTATATTACTTTTCCTGGTTATGATGTAAATGGCGGAAATGAACATTTTAAGAAATATTGGCCAGCTGATTTGCATTTGATAGGTAAAGATATTATTCGATTTCACACTATTTATTGGCCTATTGAGCTAATGGCTTTGGGTTTAGAATTACCAAAGAAAGTATTTGGTCATCCTTGGCTTTTACAAGGCGGAGATAAGATGAGTAAGAGTAAAGGAAATATTATGTATGCTGATGATTTAGTAGATTTATTTGGCGTTGATGCTATAAGATATTATGTTTTACATGAGATTCCTTTTGCAAATGATGGAACTATTACTTATGAATTAATAATGGAAAGAATTAATAGTGATTTGGCCAATGTTTTAGGGAATTTAGTTAATAGAACAATATCTATGGCTAAGAAGTATTTTGATGGACGTATTACTTTTACAAGTGATTCACAAGAAATAGATAATGATTTAATAAAAAGCGTTAACGACTTACCAATTAATGTTGATACTAAAATGGATAAACTGGAGATTGGCAATGCTATAGATGAAATATTTAATGTTCTTCGTAAGAGTAATAAGTATATAGATGATACGATGCCATGGTCTTTAGCTAAGGATGATAGTATGAAGAGTAGATTAGAGACAGTTTTATATAATCTTTTAGAAGCTATAAGAGTATGTGCAATTGAAATTGAACCATTTTTACCTGATACCAGTAAAGAAATACTAAGACAGTTAGGTACGGATGTACTAGATAATAAGTATTGTGATAATAATACTTATGAGGTAAGTGAGCCAGTTCCTATTTTCTTAAGAATTGATATACAAAAAAAATTAGAAGAAATTTCAAATAAGTAAAAATCAGATTTTTCTGATTTTTTTTTAAAATAGTGTATAATAGTTTTAATTGGTGGGTGGTTTGAATGAATGAATTTAATGAGTTATATAAATATGCAAATAGTTTACTTAATTTAGTTAAGGCATATGAAAGTTCTCATGATGAAAAATTAATTGATTTAATTAATGAGCAATTAAGAAAAGAAAGTAATTATTTGTCTTCTTTTGCGGTTAATTCATTAAACCAGCTTTTAAATCTAGTTTTGACTAATCGAAATAATAAATATGATTATAGGCTTGGCTTTTTAAATAATGAAAATGAACTAGTTTTAGAACATATGAAAAATGCCTTAATGTCGTCTTTGTTTTTTGCTAATCTTTTATTAGATAATAACTTTGATTTGACTCCTTTAGAGGCTCATCATATTTTTAATCATCCTATAATTGATGGGGTTATATCTGATGCAGCTTTTTTGAATAAGTATATGCAAGCTTCTGTTAATGATTTTATTAGCGATTACGATGATATTTCTTTTGCAGAGTATTATATTTATTTACCATATTATTACTCTTTTCAGGATATTTTAAAACATGAACATATTGAACTTGATTGGGATGGTAAAGAAATATTAATTATTCAATTACTTGATTTATTGGAAGAAAGTTCTAGATTGGTTAGTGAAGATATTAATCATGATGTTAATAAAAATAGATTTCAAAAGTATTGTAATAATTTGTCAAGTAAACATGGTATTGATTTAGCAATAATGCTTAATATGTATCAGATAGATAACGATGAAGTTTTAGAGGTTATTGAAAATGCTTCTTTTGAAAATTTTGAGGGTGAATATGAAATTAATTTTACATCCAATCATTTGCAGGAATATTATACATATGATAAGACTAAAACTTATACTACACTAGCTAATAATTTGTTATTTAATAGTTATGCTATATTAGATATTTTAAAACAAATTATGTCTTCAAGTCGGATTTCTTTTTCTAATTATGCTGCAAAGTTAAAGGAAAAATTGATAATTGAACAAAATCTTTTTAAAACACTTATTATTGAAGAAATTCCTTCGTTTATTGAGTTTTTGGATTTTAGCTATTTAAGTGATTTTTCTGACATTGATGTGGTATTAAATTATATTAGTAGCGGTAATATAAGCGAACGTAGTTTAAAACAAATTTCTGTTCAAAGGATTATTGCAAAATTAGTTTCTTATACAGAATATGCTTTTGAAAATGAAAGAGCGGATTATGATGAAGAAGATGATATTTATGTTAATTATCAAAATGTTGATAGTTCATTTACTCAGCAATTATATTTATATTCAATTGGTAAGATTAGTAAGCGAGAATTAGAAAGAAGATATGAGGCTTATTGTGGTGGTTCATCTTTAGATGATGAGGAAATTGCTGAATATAAAGTAAAGAAAATGTTATTTTTAAATGTGATTAGTGAGTTATTACATACTAATCATTTAGATGTGCAAAATCAGGTTAAGTGTCATAAGCTTGCTTACTTGTTGTTATATGCTAATGGTTTAGAGGATGAGTTATTAGAGCGTTATAATAGTTTTAATTATCATTTTTCTTATGATAATTTGAACTTGGATGTTTCATATGATGATGTTAATAGTCAAGCTGATTTGTTAATATCTTTAATTAATGTTATTAATTCTATTGATTTAGATTCTGAATTGTTGTCAATTTTTATTGATTCATTTTCTGATGCTGCTTTAGGACTTATAGATCCTAAAAAAATAGAAAGAGTTGAAGATAGGGAAAGTTCAATGGATAACTTGGAAGTTTCTGAGGAGTCACAAGCTATTAGAGATTATATTGCTTTAAAGATTAATGATGCAACATTTGAAAAAATTATGGGGGATAAGGGTAGTAGAATATTACAGAGAAAGAAGAATGATTAATGGGGTTAAATTTTACAGATACGCATTGTCATTTATTTAGTGAATATTATGATAATGTGGAGGAAATTTTAAATAATGCTTATCAAAAAAATGTTGGCAGATTTATTACTTCTGGGTGTGATTTAAGAGGTAATGAAGAAGTTTTAACAAGATTGTCTGATAAAAATATTTATGGTGTTATAGGGTATCATCCTGATGAAGCTTTAAATGTTTCTGAAGATGATTTGAAACTTCTTAAGAAGAATATATTAAATGATAAAATAGTTGGGATAGGAGAGATTGGATTAGATTATCATAACGGTAAGGATTATAAAAAAGAACAAATAGAGTTGTTTAAAAAACAATTGGAGATAGCATCTAATAATAATTTACCTGTTGTAATTCATTCTCGTGAGGCAACGAAAGATACAATAGATGTATTAAAGCAATTTCCTAATGTTAAGGGGGTAATTCATTCCTTTAGTGGAAGTATTGAAACAGCTAAAATATATATTTCAATGGGGTATAAATTAGGTATTAATGGGGTAGTAACGTTTAAAAATAGTAACCTAAAAGATATTTTAAAGACTATTGTAAATGATATTGTTTTGGAGACAGATAGTCCTTATTTAACGCCTCATCCTTTTCGGGGAACTAGGAATGAGCCTAAGTATATTTCTAATATTGCTTCTTTTATTTCAGATTATATTGAGGTGTCAATGGACGAGTTAGAAGTTATTACTAATAATAATATTCGCGATATTTTTGACATTTAGTAGAACTTGCTTTATGATTAAGATGTTGGTGATTATATGGTAAATATAGAAGCAAAAAAAAGTTTAGGACAAAATTTTTTAAAAGATGAAAAAATTTTGAAAATAATTGCATCTAGTTTTCCTACTTCTGATAATGATTTAATTATAGAAATAGGACCTGGGCAAGGCGCTTTAACTAAATATTTTATTCAAATGCCTGGTTCTTTAATTTGTTATGAAATAGATGAAAGAATGAAGGATATTTTAGTGCATTTTAAGAGTGAACGTTCTTCGATTATTTTTGACGATTTTCTAAATCGAGATATAAGTAAAGATATAGTTGATGATTTTGAAAACATTTATGTCATTGCTAATATTCCTTATTATATTACGACTCCAATTATAGAACATTTATTGTTTTCAGGTATTACTATTAATGGAATGACTTTGTTAGTTCAAAGTGAGGTTGCTGATCGTTTTATTGCTTCTCCTAAATCTCGGGATTATGGCTATTTTACTGTCTTGTTAAATCATTTTTTTGAAATGCAAAAGCTAGTGGATGTGCCTCCTTCTGCTTTTAGTCCTTCGCCTAAAGTTTTTAGTACTGTTGTAAAATTTGTTAGAAAAAAGAATATTGTTTCTTTAGATTTAGATAGTTTTCAAGTTTTTTTGAAGAGAGCCTTCCAGTATAAGAGAAAAACTTTGCGTAATAATATAGGGGCTTCTTCTATATTAGATGAATTTTTAGAGTCTAAGAATTATTCAAAGTCTATTAGGGCTGAAGAATTAAGTTATGATGATTTTGTTGAGTTATTTAATAAACTAGCATAATTTGCTAGTTTTTTTCATACTTTTTGTTAGGTGAACTTTATGTCATTTATTGTTGGTGATTATGTTACGCGGAATAGTTATAATAATGATGTTGTTTTTAAAATTACTAGTATTAATGGTGAACTTGCTTTTTTAAAGGGAATACAAGTTCGTCTTTGGGCTGATGCTTTGTTAACAGATTTGCAAAAGTATCAATTTGATGAACGAGAGGCAGATGATACTTTTTTTGATGATTTAGATGTTAGGAGTGAATACTTTTATTTACCTGGGAAAATATTACATATCGATGCTGATGAAGATTATTTAAATAGGTGTCTTAAATTTTATAAAAAGCGCCATTTAAAGGCTATTGGTAAGAAGTTAAGTGAAGAGGAAATGCCTTCTAAAGTACGGGTGCTTTTGGAGCGGTATCGTCCAGACATAGTTATTATTACTGGGCATGATGCTTATTACTCTAAAAAAGGCAGTATTAAAGATACAAATAATTATCGTAATACTAAGTATTTTATTGAAGCTGTTAGGGAGGCACGTAAATTTGAAAAAAGTCATGATAAATTAGCTATTATAGCTGGGGCATGTCAAAGTAATTATGAAGAATTAATAAAAGCCGGGGCAAATTTTGCTAGTTCGCCTAAAAGAATAAATATTCATGCTTTGGATCCTGCTATTATTGCTTCTATTTTAGCAACTAGCGAACATAATAAAACTGTTGATGTTTTGGCTGTTTTAAGTAAGACTAAGTATGGTTCAGATGGTATGGGTGGGCTAGTTTGTAATGGCATGATGTATGTTGGGTTTCCTAGATAGGAGGTGGAGATGAATTTAGATATTGTAAGAGAAAGATTTGTAACATATTTGCATAAAAAAGTATCTGTTCATGTGTATGGAATGCGTAATAAAAGTGAGGAATTTATAGGTGTTGTTTCTGGTGTTTATCCTTATGTTTTTACGGTTAGAGTTAATGGAAGGGAAAGAAGTTTTAATTATTCAGATGTAGTAATTGGCGATATAGTTGTAAATCTTGCGTAAAATACTTGAATTTATTTTTAAGATGAATTAAAATGTATTTAGAAGTTGGTAGAACTTTGGAAGGAGTATATGAGATTTAATGGAAATTACATCTGTAAGTGTTCGTAAAATTACGAAAGAAAATTCTCGTTTAAGAGGTATTGCATCTGTTTTAATTGATAATTC
>CACXCK010000047.1 GCA_902766135.1 uncultured Erysipelotrichaceae bacterium | reverse complement strand
TATGAAAGAAATAGATAATATTAAAAAAGTAATACGCGTAGATTTTGATAACTATGATTTCTTTGGTGAAAATGAGTTTCTATATCACTGTCAAATGATGGATACCAAATATCATAAAATAGAAAACAATTATATCAGCACATATCACTTTAACCTTCACAAATTAAATAATATGAGTTATAATGAGGCCAAAGAAAGTACTAGTCTTCTTGAAAAGTATTTATACTTCTTAGTTAATGATAATAAAGATTTAGACGCTTTCTATAAGGGAGATGAACTAATGGAAAAAACACTTAAAGAAGTAGATTATTTGTCAAGAGAAAAAGATGCTATACTATTTTACGACAGTGATGAGCTATACCGTTTAGCGCGACTAGATGCGATAAAAGAAGGTAAAGAAGAAGGCATTAAAGAAGGCCTTGAAGAAGGTCGTCAAGAAGGCATAAAGGAAGGTAAAAAAGAAAATAGTAGAAATATAGCCAAGAAGATGCTTAGTCATAACTTGTCTATTGATATTATTTCAGAAATTACTGGTTTAGAAATTGATGAAATAAATAATATTAAAAGTCAGGATTGATTTATTCCCGACTTTTTTTAATAACAATTACTCTATTTTAAATGGATTAGCTTGGGTTCCATCTGTATCACTTCTAAATTTTGTGCCGAACTTTAAAGTAATTACTGGACGGACGCCGTTACTTGCATTTGCGCCGAAATCTGAATACTGGCCATCAGCTTTAATCGCTCTATTATATGTACCTAGATTTGAAGCAAAATCTGCGCCAGAAATCCAATATATATCACTGGTTATTCGAGAACTTATATTGCCATTAAGAATTAATTCCGTGTTATTTAGGAGCCCGATTGGATATGTTAATGCGCCATTACCATGAGAAGTATCATTAACGGTAAAGGCATCTCTTTTACTTGGACACTTTAAGTAGTATTTTTCGGCTCCATAGTTGAATAGTAGTTTAGAGTTATTGTTTTTGGAATCTAATATACCGTGTTCTCCCCATCCGCCATACTGGGCTATTGTACGGTCATTACAGAAAACGCTATCTTCAAGGAGAGACTCATAAGTAGTTCCTTCTAGGTTTGTTTTATACCACCAATCAACTGATGCTTTTATCTCACTATTGGTAGCATTTATGTTGTCATTCCCAACCATTTTATTGATGGCATCTGGGCCTGTTTCGTTTGTACCCAGAACAATTACATAGAAGACATTTTGATTCATCGATATTATGTAATATACATTTTCGCAAGTATTATCACTACTGGTAAAGCATGTGTAGTGATGATTATTCAAGAATTCTTTACTAGTATCAGTTGTCATATCCCATACTTGGCTAGCATTATTTAATGTGTATGGCTTTTCTTCTCCTTCTGTATAGGTGAATGAATCGCCATAGTAATAGTTATTATTTGAACTAATTACATATGCGTAGTACTTGGCTGGAAGGAATGCTTTATAAAGTCTTGTGCAACTTGTTGTATTCCAGTTTCCGCACATATAATAATTTGTATAATTTGAATAGTTTTGGTACCAACTACTTGGCGTTATAGTGACAGGATTTGTTAAAGTATAAGTAGACCCATCAAAACTATAACTTGAAGCCATTTTAATGTCACCTACAGCAGTTCTACCGCCTGATAAATATTCTGATATCATCGTATTATATCCGTCAGCATCAATGGCTTTATAGGCCGTTTTGCACCTAATTGTTGTACTATTATATCTAGTTGCAGTTTTGCATGTGTATAGTCCAATTACTTCATCGGCATCATAGTCACTAAAACTGTATAACTCTACATCACTGCCATCTTGGTTTGTAATATAATAATAAGAATCACTACTATTATATGATAAGGAATCGCCAAAGTAGTATTTGGTACTATTATTTAGAGATGCTATATTTAAAAATGTAGCTGTGTAACGTTGGTTAAGAGATTGAATAGCATAGAAATTTTTCCAGGCATAGCCTACAAATGATAAGGTGTCCATGTCATAAGATCCTGTACTATCGCCAATGTAGTTAAATGAACTTTTTCCAATACTAGCATAGTTTGTACTTTGATCTAGCTTTAAAACATAAGCAGATTCTTCGTCATAGTAAGTTAAAACTAAATATAGGGTATTACATGAAGCGCTTGTGGTGTTACATGTGTATTTGCCCAAAGCATCACTTGATGAGTCTGTATAGTTTACTGATACAGGGTTTGTTAATGTATATGTGTTTCCGGTTTTAGTATATGAATCACCATACATTTTACTGCCGGTTATATTTAGTAGTTCGCCAGAGAATCCATCATGAGTACCACTTCTATTAGTACATGTTCCAGAGCTATCTACTTCACCATTATAAAGGAGTCTAATACCACCTGTTCCGGTAACTCTTATTATTTTCCAACAAGAGCCTGCGAAAGCAACATTGTCATCTTCGTGTTTTCCTCTTAAATAGTAACTCGTTCCGTAGTCATCTGGCATTGCACAAATGATTGGGGTATCGGCATCAGTCATGCTATCATTTGGATTAAGAATTAAGCCAGAGTCATTTACAGCTAGACATTTTTCACTATTAGTAAAAGTATAATTAGGATTTAAGTCCGTTAAAGATGCGAGTGTTTTTTCGCTTATTTCTGGGCCACATTCTGTTGCTCTTGCTTTAATGGTACCAGAAAATTTCTTACCCATATCGCCATTTTGGTTTTTGCCTTCTACATTTTTATAAGTTATGGTTATGGTATATGTAGTGGTTTCGTTTGCAGGGGCTCTAAAGCCACCTATGATAGTTGATGTGTCTCCTGTTAAAGGAAAGATACCTGTTTCGCCTTCCATTGATACTTCTAAATCAGAAGTGTTTACAAAGGTGTTTTCTACATTATCAAAATAGATACCAAAGCATACTTGGAAAGCATTGGGGTTTTGGATTGTAAATGAATATGTACTTGCTTCTCCTGGAATCATGTTATTGTTTACGACTTCAGTAGTACCTGTAAGTATTAAGTCCTCAATGGTAGCGGTATGGGCACTTCCTTCCATATTAGTGTTACCTGTCCCGTGAACTACTGCTTCATAGTAAGCATAACTTACACCGCTCACAAAAATTAAAAGTAATATAATTAATAATAAGATTTTTTTCTTAGCATTCATGTTATCCCTATCCTTAATATAAATTATAACACTATGTGTAGTATAAGACAATTAAAAAAAAACAATAAGGTACCTTTTCTCATGCCTTATTGTTTTTATTTTTAACTCTTTTTAGTTCATGTGATTCTTTGATAAATTCTTGATAGAACTCTTCCATATTAAACGCTTCTTCACGTATCATTGTATAAGTTATGTATTCATCGATAAATTCTTTTAAAAGTGGATAGTTTCTTAATGACTTTAAATTAAAAGTTAACATGCGAGGAATAATTGTCACGTTGTATGCTGGTACTCTTTCGTAATTAGTATACCTAGGTGCTTTGTGTATTAGTATTTCCACATTTTGAGATGCTAAATAGTAGTAATGATATATGTCATCTTCTTTCTCTTTAAACATAAATGAATCATTGGATGCGATGCTTTCTATTTTAGCTAAATATGGGCCTATTGTTTTAATAGGAATAAATAAGTATTCGGCAACGTTAAATATAAACTCATTAATTTGAGCATCAACAGCTAGAATGGTATCTTCATCTTTATCTTGTTTGATTAGGTATTCTTTAACTCTTTCTAATTCACTTATTTCTTTAATAATATTTCGCATTTTTAGCCTCTTTTAAAAACATACTTATAAATATCATTATATTCTTTTACTAAAATAATATTCATACTGTCTTTTATTTCTTTAGGGATAATTTTAAGGTCTATTTCATTTGTTTTGGGAAGAAAAACAGTTTTAATGCCATCGTTATATGAAGCAATTACTTTTTCTTTAATTCCTCCTACTGGAAGTATTTCACCACGAAGAGTCATCTCACCTGTCATAGCAATATCTTTAGGAACTATCTTGTTTGTAAATAGACTAATTAAGCTAGTTGTAATTGCAACACCAGCACTTGGGCCATTCTTAGGAATTGCCCCTTCTAAGACGTGAATATGGGCATCTTTTTTAGTGAAGACATTCATGTTTATTTCATATTCTTCTGCGTGAGCTTTTAAGTAACTTAAAACAACACTTAAGCTTTCTTTCATGACGTCGCCTAGACTTCCGGTCATGATTAGTCTTCCCTTACCTTCAAACATTGTTGCTTCAATAGGCATCACGGCTCCACCAACGCTTGTAACTGATAAGCCGTTTACTAAGCCCTTGGTAATAAGTTTTGGTTTTAAGTCTTCAAGGCTTAGAGTTTCTTCTAGATATTTTTTAATATCTTTAATAGTTAAAGTGACATTTAAGTTTTCTTTTTTCTTCACACTATTCATGATTGTTTTACGAAGAACAGTTTCTAGTTTTCTTCTTAAATCTCTTACACCCGCTTCTTTTGTATAGTAAAGAACAATGTGATGAATTACTTCATCTGGGACGATTATCTCATCTTTATTTATATGGTATTCTTCGTAGATACTAGGAAGTAAGTATTCTCTTGCTAAACTGATTTTTTCAATTGTTGTATAGCTAGATAATTCTATTATTTCCAAACGGTCACGTAATTCAGGAGGAATATCTTGAAGATAATTCGCTGTTAAAATAAATAAAACGTGGCTTAGATCAAATGGTTCTTCTAAGTATGAGTCCGTAAATGTTTGATTTAGGTTAGGGTCTAGGATGTCTAGTAGGACACTCGCTGGATCTCCTTTGTAATCTCTTACCATCTTATCGACCTCATCAATTAGTAAGACAGGATTTTTACTTCCACACTTTTGAAGGGCTTGAATTATTTTCCCAGGACTAGAAGCTAGGTACGTTCTTCTGTGCCCTATTAATTCAGAAGAATCATTTAATCCACCAACACTCATTTTGTAGAATGTCCGGTGAAGAGATGCAGCAATAGATGAAGCGATAGTACTTTTTCCAACACCTGGAGGACCTACTAAGCATATAATTGGACTTGTAAGCATTGGATTGCGACTTTTCATAGCCGCATATTCTAAGATTCTTTCTTTAACTTTAGTTAGCCCATAGTGACTCTTATTTAATTCTTTTTTAACATAATTTAAATCAGTGGCCTCGATTGTTTCTTCGTTCCAAGGTAATGAGAAAAATGTTTCCAAGTAGTTTCTAATATTAGATACTTCAGGACTCATTTCGTTAGTTAATTCGTATTTAGTTATTTCTCTTAATATTTTTTGCTTTGTTTTATAAGAAATATCTAATTCTTCTAATTCCGAACGATATTTTTCTGTTTCTTTGCTCTTTTTATTATCTTCTTCGCCCAATTCCTTTTGAATTTCTTTTATTTTTTCTCGTAAAATATACTCTTTTTGACTCTTATCTAAGCTTTCTTCCATCTTTTTTTGAATAAGATGGTCTAGTTTTAATAATTTAAGAGAAGTAGTTAAATCTTCGATTAGACTATAAGATCTTTTTAGAGGATTAGTGGTTTCTAAATACATTCTTTTTTGTTTTTCTTCTAAAGGTAAGTATTTAGCTATGTAGTCTGTTAGTAAATCTAGGGAGTCCTCATTTATTATTTTTTCGTAGTCATCGTTATAGCCATTTAAAGATCCTTCTTCATATAGTTTATATAGTCTTTTTAATTCTTTTTTATGCGCTATTACTTCATTTTCATCCATTTTAGGGATAGATATAGTTGTGTAATCACATAGTAAGATATCTTTTTCTTTGTGGTGGTTATATAGTTCTTTGATACTTATTCTTTTAAGGCCTTCTAAAGTTATTCTTTTCGTGCCATTTGGAAGAACTAGAGATTTGGTAATACTAGCTAAAATAGCTGTTTTAGGAATATCTTCTTTAGTAGGATGAGATTCTATTTCATCATCAAATGAGGTGATGATGACCTTACTGTTATATTTTTTTATGCTTATATTTATTGCTTCATTGGAAGTATTAGTTAATACATCTAGTTTGCTTTTTTGGGTAGGAAGGAGGATGAAGCTTTTAAGAACAATAACAGGTAATGTTTTACGCATATAATCACTCCCTCAAACATTATTGTTTATTATAAAAGTTAACATTTAAAAAGTAAAGGCTTATTCGTATAATTTTCGATTTTTGTTCCAAGATATCACATATACCCACAGTTTTCCTTTTTTCACACTTTTATGAGGGAAAATAATTGCAAGAAGGTGAAGATATGATTTTCGAAAGACTAAAGGAACTAAGAAATTATGAAGGTTATACACAGAAAGATGTTGCTAGTATTCTAAATGTTCAACGGGCTACTTATGCTGGTTGGGAATCTGGAAAAGATATTATGCCTTTATCGCAGTTGCTTAAAATAGCTAATAATTATCAAAAAAGTTTAGATTATATTACAGGATTATCTAATAATGACGAAAAATATATTTCTGGAAAAGGTAATATTGATATTCAAGTCGTTGCAAATAATATTCATAAATATCGCAAGAGTAATAATATAACGCAGAAAAAGATGGCACAAGATCTTAAAACTACTCAATCAAATATTCACAAATATGAGACTGGTAAGTGTTTAATTACCACGATGTACGCTTTAGAGTTTGCTAAGCATTATAATTATCCTTTGGATGATTTAATAGGCAGAACAGTTAAGAAAAAGCCAAAGAATTAACTTTGGCTTAAAACATTTTATCGATATTTTTTGGTACTTTGTCACTTTTAATAATATCAACTATTTTGTTAATACTCTCTTCGGGGAGTTTTTTGTTTGTAATATTACTTAGTGTATTTATTACTTCCCGAATAGTTGTTTCATCATGTGAATCATCTTGTAGTTTACGAGCTAAACTAATAATAGTATCTTTATTTACTTTAGTTTTTTCTTCTACTTTATTAAAAAAATTGTTATCTAATGCCATATGACCTCCTATAGTATCATATGCAATTAAATATTATTCACTTCTGTTTTTAAATTTTAAGATAATTGGAGTTCCTACTAAATCAAAGTTTTCACGAAGTTTATTCTCTAAATATCTTTCGTAACTAAAATGAACTAGTTTTTTATCATTAACATGGAAAGTAAATTTTGGTGGTTCACTGTCACTTTGATTAACAAAATATATTTTTAGTCTTCTTCCTTTGTATGAAGGTGGCATATGAAGGGCTACTGCATCATTTATGACATCATTTATCACACTAGATGGCAAAAACATTTTATGATTTTCATAAGATTTTATTATTTCAGGCATAACAAGTGAGATTCTTTTTTTATCTTTAGCTGAAACAAAAACAATATTTATGTATGGCATAAATTGAAATTCGTACTTTATTTTTTCTTGCCATGTACGAAGCCAAGCTTCATCATTTGTAATGGTGTCTATTTTATTTACGCATAAAACAAGACCCTTACCTAGTTTTAGAGCAAGACCAGCAATATGTTTATCTTGTTCAATGATACCTTCTTCAGCGTCTATTACTAGGACACAGACATCACTTCGTTCAATAGCTTTTAGGCTGCGTAGAAGACTGTATTTTTCAACGCTTTCATAGATTTTACCAGATTTACGCATCCCGGCCGTATCGATAATTGTATAATCTTCTCCGTGATAACGAAAATCAGTATCAATAGCATCTCTAGTTGTTCCCGCGACATTAGAAACAATGGAACGTTCTTTATTTAGCATCGCATTTACTAAGCTACTTTTACCGACATTTGGGCGCCCAATAACACAGAAGTGGCAATGATTATGGTACTCTATTATTTCTTCTTTTAAATCTTTTGTAATGGTATTTAAAAGTTCTTTAATACCTCTTTTATGAGTAGCTGATACTAGCATGATAGTTTCGAACCCTAATTCATAAAAACGATATATTTCATCTTTTCTTTGATCATTATCAATTTTATTTACTACAACAATAACTTCTTTATTTGCTTTAATTAGCATGTCTCTTATTTTATAATCACTTGTTGTTAATTCACTTGTACCATCAACTACAAATAAGACTAAGTCTGCTTCATCAATAGCAAACGTTGCTTGGATTAAAATATCTTTTTGAAAGTCATCGTTACCAAGTTCTAACCCACCAGTATCGATAAGTGAGAAAGATTTATCATTGTGAGAGACAACTCCGTAAATCCGGTCTCTTGTAATACCTGGCAAGTCCATGATAATTGCTTTTTGTTCTTTTACCAAAACATTGAATAGACTACTCTTACCGGTGTTAGGTCTTCCTATTAAACATACTGTACGCATAATATCCCCTCCAAACTGGTTATATATTTTAACAAAAAATCGCTAATTTGTAAATTAATTCATGGTTGGGCAACCTGAAGTACATTTACTACTAATGATACTTGTAAGATTAGGACAATTAATATCACTAGAATACGGATCTACGTCACTACTACCCTTAAGAAAGAAAGCGTAAGTTCTATTATTTTTTTTATAAACACCAACTTTACTTCCTTCGCTAATCATGTTGGCTGAGTTGTATGGATTTTCAATAAATTTGGTATCAGCACCTTTTCCAGCTTCATTTTTTAGTTTTCCTGTAGTAACTAATCTTTCAATTGAATACTCACAGTAGCATGTTTCTTTTAACGTTGATTTATGGTCATCGGCCCATCTAGTTGTGGTGGAAGTTAGTAAATCCACTTTTTCACAATACATATCTTTTTTTACATCAGTTGATACTTTGAATGTGTTTGGAACAGCAATAACGGCAATTAAGGCAATAATTAAGATTACCGCTAATAATTCGATTAATGTAAATCCCTTTTTCATCTTATCCTCCATATTTTGTAGTTGGTCTGTCACTTGGAGTAGTTATTTTGCAAATACTTTCATAATCGATATCAGTAGAAGATTCGATATAAAAAGCATTAGCTCTTCTGTTTTTAATATAAATACCTATTTTACTATCAGCCATATCTGAGCCATCAATTGGGTTAGCCATAAGTGTTTCCCCTTCATCCCTTTTATAGACGCCTTCATTTATTAATTGTTCTACTGTATATTCATAATACCAATTGCCTGCTTTAATATCACTACTCTTATCACCATATCTTATAGCATCTTTTAGCATTAAATCTACTTTTTCACAATACATTTTCTTTTTCATTTCTTTTTGTGAGCCTATTAAACTAACTGAAGATACAGTTGCTAGTATACCGATTATTAGAATAACTGCTAGAAGTTCAACTAAAGTAAATCCTTTTTTCATATATCCACCATCCTAAAAATATTTTAGCACAAGAATAAAAAAAAAGAAACGTCTTTTACGTTTCTTAAAAAGAATCGATGTTAATCTTAACACGGCCAACTTCGTGGATAGTAGCAAAAGCTTGAATAACTGTTCTAATTGCTTTTGCATTCTTACCAGCATGGCCAATGACTGCTCCCATGTCGCTTTCAGGAACTAGAATATCGATAATAGTTTCATTATCATCTTCATAGCTCGTTACTTTTACCATATCTTTAGAAGGAGCAATACTATTAACTAAGAATTCAGCATATTCTACGATATTCATATACTACTTCTCACTTTTTTTAGTTGTTTTTTTAGACTCTGTTTTAGCACTTTCTTTTTTTGGAGCTTTCTTAGCTGTTTTTTTCTTGCTGTCAGCAAATTTTTTCATAATGCCTTGTTTACTTAAAATACTACGTACAGTATCAGTTGGTTGAGCTCCATTTCCTAACCAGTATAATGCTTTTTCTTCATCTACTGTAACAGGAGCATCTTTCATAATTGGATTATATGTTCCAACTGTATCTAAGAAACGTCCGTCTCTTGGACTTCTTGAATCAGATGCAACAATACGATAGAAAGGTCTACCCTTTGCACCCATCTTTTTAAGTCTTAATTTAACCGCCATAATTACCTCCTTAATAGCTAAAATAATACTATCAAAAATTATATATGCTGTCAACCTTTTTTTGTTGACTTCTCTTATATTTCTCTAGTTACATATCTATTAAGTAATTAGAAAGAAAAGAAAGCTACGCGCTTTCTTTAGATTTTAGGTAATCATCATTTATTTCTTCTGTATTAATCTCGCTATCATCTATTATTTCGTCGTAATCGTCAAATTCATCTTCGATTGGGACTTTAATGAAGGCATCGCCTACTATTTCTACCCCCATTTCTTTTTCTACTTCTAAATTGATATTTCCATTGTTTAAAGAAACGTTAGAAACTGTTGGTTGTTTCAAACTTCTTACTAATATATCTGCATTGTCATTTAGAGAAGATTCTTCTTTTAAGGGAACATTTAGAATTTCATGATAACTAAATTCTTTGGTATTAACTTTTGTTTTCGTATTGTTATTGTAGGCATACCAAACATTTATGTCAAAAGAACCATTAATTACTACTTTCCCATTGTCGTTTATACCGGAAAAATTGTGATTTATAATCCAGCACCCCAAGATGGTATCTACCACTTCGTCAGGAGTAAAGGAAAAATTCATTTTATTTGTTTTTTTGGCTTTCCCTATCACTGCTTTAGTTACGATTTCTTTATAATTAGCCATTTTTATAACACCTCTATTCTAATCTATGCCAAACCACACAAAAATGTGATACAATAGAATTGGAAAGGTTGATAAAATGGATTGTTTGTTTTGTAAAATAATTAGTGGTGAAATTCCATGCAAAAAAATATATGAAGATGATGAGTTCTTTGTTTTTCTTGATTTAAATCAGCAAAGTGAGGGACATGCTTTGATTGTTCCCAAAGAACATGTTGCTGATTATAAAGAATTAAGTGATGAAAAAGTTAAAAAGATTTTGAAGCTTGCTGAAAAAATAAGTGAAAAACTCATGGATATTCTTGGCAAGACGGGAGTTAGTTTTTTGTTTAATTATGGAACTAATCAAGAGATTAAACATTTTCATTTGCATATTATGCCAAACTTTTTAAAAGAAAATGGAACTAAAAGCATTGATGAAGTTTATGACATTTTAAAAGGAAAATTTTAATATTTTCCTCTTTTTGGTAGTGCTAAAACAGTACTCATGTTTTTAATTGGTATTCTTTTAAAAATATCTTTTACTTTAGAAATACTTAATCTTTCAAGTATTTCTTTTTCATTTTCGCATAACTCACCCACTTTTGAAATTTTATACGAAATATAGCCATTAACATTTTCGACGTCTTCATAACTCATTATAATATTGGCTATTTTAGATTTTTTCTTGCGATTTATATCTTCACTGTCAAATTCTAGATTTAGGAGTTTAGAGGACAGTATTTTAATCATTTCTTCGGGGTATTTTGTTTTGCAAACAACTTGAATTATCCAGTAATCTCTTTCAAGGTAATACTGAGAGTGCATGGCCGTAATAAGTTTTTTGTTTACCAATTCTTCTCTTAATTCTGATGTAGATCCAAAATTGGAAGAAAGTGTTGCCCCGATTGCGTTATAAACCTCATTTTGATGAAAGTTTTTTAATAGTTTTTCTGGTACTTTGACAGATAAAATTATTTCTGGTATTTCAAGATTTGTCTTAACGCTCATAAAAGTACTTACTATTTCAGCAGGTTCAATGTATTTCTTTTTTAAAACATTCTTAGGCTTTTTAAAATCTTTTTCTTTTTCTAATTCTTTAATGTAGGTTATTACTTTAGATGCCTCTACATTACCAGTTATCACAATAAAGCTATTTAAAGGATGGTAAAAGTCCTCATATAGTCTTTTTATGTCCTTGATAGTTATTTTTTTGATGTCTTCCATTGTTCCTACCCCTGAGATGCGATTCGGGTATTCTTTAAATAGAGTTTCGTTTACTTTTAAATGAAGAACTCTATTAGGATCATCTAAATACATTCTAGCTTCTTCTAAAATAGGATTTCGTTCGCTTTCAAAGATTTTTTCATAAAATCTTTTGCTCTGAATAGAATCTAAAAGAAGTTTTATATTCTCATATAAATTATCAGTGCCAACAAATTCAAAAGAGGTCCGATTACCATATGTTGAGGCGTTGCTATAACTTCCTAATTTGCGAAAATCTTGTAGTAGTGATGTTCCATCACTTTTTTTACAGAGAATGTGTTCTAAATAATGAGCTGTACCGTAAGGAACACTCTTTTTTTGATGATTAATACTATATTCTATATCTTCACTACCTACTTGAACATTTAATGACCCCATAAACATATTGACACGATGATTTTCCCACACATATATTTTTAAGCCATTCTCACATTCATCGTAGTAAACTACTTCATCTATACCTTTTAATACTATTTTTTTCATGCTAACCTCGTTCCTTTAAGATGAATAAATATGTGAGTGTCCATTTTTTGGCATACGCTTTTATTTCATCTATAGTGATACTATCTATTTCTTTTTCATATTCTTCATAAAGAGGGGCCTCATGTAGTTCATGGTTATAGTAATTATTTCCTATAGCGTAGATGTCGTCTTGTCTTAATTTAATATCATTTAAGAATTTGCTCTTATGCATCATTAATTCAGTTTTAGTAATATACCCATGTTTCATATCATTCATAGCTTTAATTATACATTCTTTTGCTTTATTGACATTTCCTTTTGATAAAGAAGTACCAATAAACATATAAGAATCCGGAATAACCATTTGGCAACTATAGGCATAGCATAATGAATTTTTCATTCTTAAGTAGTTGCCTAGTTTATCTGATAAACCGCCACTACCTAAAATGTTTCTAAATAATGGGCCAGTATAATAACGTTCGCGATTAGTTAGGCTTTTATTTTGATAGTACATTATCATTGATGTTTGATTAAAGTCTGATCCTTCTGTATGGGTTTTATATGGTTTTATTTCTTCATTTATAATAAATCTATTTAAATCCTTAGGCGAATTATTTTTCAAGGGGCTATTTTTAATATACTCAATAATATCTTCAATTGGTAAGTCGCCTACAATGATGATATCAAGGCATGAGTTTTCAAGCATTTTTTGCCATTCTTGATACAAAGATTGAGGGGTAATTCGTTTGATATCATTTTTAGTTCCTACTACCCTTGTGCCTACCACACTATTGCTAAATAATCTTTTTTTACTTTCAAGAATTGTGTAGTCAATAGGATTTTCTTTATATCTATCAATATAAACTGAGAAATTATCAATGTTATTCTGGAATACCACTTCATCCCATTTACCATCTTTAACATGAGGATATACTATGCAATCAACAAGCATATTAAAAACATTTTTTAAATAATCTTTTTCTTTGATATATTTGGGATTTAGAAAATCGATACCTATACAAGATGTATAAATGTAACCAGTCCTTACAGTGCTTGTGTAGATATCTGCATCGTATATTTCTTCTAAAGCAATATTTAGCTCTCTGTTAGTCTTATATTTGCTGTTAGTTGTTCCTATTAGTTGCAATAAAAAGGAACGGATAGGACTATCAACATTTTTAACATCGTCTCTAAATCTTACCTCAATATAGGCATTTTTAAATTTATTAGTTTGGACATTGTAAATATTTATATTATTTTCTTTATATTTCTTATATTCCATAATTAGCACCTTCATCTTGCACATTTAATAAAATAATCATCAGTCATCCCGGCTATAAAATCAATAACCTTTCTTTCAGCGGTTGTATTATTTTGATAATAAGCATTTTTAAAATTCAAAAAGTCGGTAAAAATTTTTGATGATTTATTATTATTTTTTATATCATTAAGATATGTATTGAATAATTTACGAAACATGTTTGTTATATCTTTCTTCTCTTCTTGACTTAGTGATTTATCATATATATGCTCATAATTAAACTTTTTTAATTCGACGATAGCTTTGTAGATATTGGGACTTAATTTTATATAATTTTTACCAATACTATTATTGATGATATCAACAATTATAGTATTAACTATTTCACGGTTATGTATTCCTAAAGTTTTTCTTATACTTTCTGGAATACTCTCTTTTTTTATTTTACCTAATATTACAGCATCATCGATATCTCTTCCTAAGTAAGCAATGATATCACTAATTCTAACTACACAGCCTTCAAGTGTCATAGGAATTAATTTTTTTATTGCATCTTTTTCTTTATAGGTACTCTCATATTCTTTAATAAATTCTTCTTTAGTTTTTTTCTTTGGATGATATTCTCCTAGGGCAAATTCACCATTATGACACATGATTGCATCTAGTACTTGCAAAGTAATATTCAATCCATCACCTTTTTTCTCTAAATACTTTAGTATTCTTACACTCTCAACATTGTGATGAAAATATCCTTCATTATGTTCAAGACTAATTTCATTTAATACTGATTCACCAAAATGGCCAAAAGGAACATGGCCTAGGTCGTGGCCAAGAGAGGCTGCTTCTATTAAATCTTCATTTAAACCTAATGCTCTTCCAATGGTTCTTGCTATTTTACTAACATATTGAACATGGACCATTCTTTTAGTTATATGATCACTTGGCTTTCCGGGATATACTTGGGTTTTGTCACTATAGCGGATATATGCATAAGTATATATAATACGATCCATGTCGCGAAAGAAAGGACTACGTATATCACTTTCTTCTTCACGAAATCTAATAGCATATCCATCTTTACACGCATACTTACATAAGCCGTTATTGTGACGATTCATATTTTTTAGTACTTCATCATTCATAATACCCTCCAAGGGTATTGTATCATAAAAAAGAAAAAACAGGTAGACCTGTTTTAGTACTATCATTATTTCTTTTTTATTCTTGTTTTATTGGGCATTACCAGCAATTATTCCAAAGTATAGCGCCAATAATTTAAATCTAAACTTAGTATAAATAATCTATTACCTATTTCTTCTATCTTAGTGATTAATCTATTGTATCAAATTGAGAGTTATATAGTTCGGCATAGAAGCCATTTTTCTTTAGTAGTTCATCATGAGAACCCATTTCGATGATGTCACCGTGATTCATAACTAAAATGTAATCGGCGTTACGAATGGTAGATAGTCGATGAGCAATAATGAATGATGTTCTCCCTTTTAATAGTTTATCCATTGCTTCTTGAATTAGTTCTTCTGTTCTTGTATCGACATTAGATGTTGCTTCATCTAGAATCATTACTTTAGGGTCTTCTAGTATGGCTCTTGCAATGGTAAGAAGTTGTCTTTGACCGCTCGAAATATTGGTTGTATCTTCATCTAGAATCATGTTGTATCCATTTGGTAGTGTTTCGATGAAGTGGTCTATATTGGCTGTTTTGGCGGCTTTTTTGACTTCTTCTTCGGTAGCATTCGGTTTACCATAACGTAAGTTTTCTAAAATGGTTCCATGGAATAGCCAAGTGTCTTGCAAAACCATACCAAAGGCGTGATGATATTCTAGAGAATCAATATTTTCAATATTATTACCATCTAAATAAATGCTTCCTTTTGTTGGGCTGTAGAAACGCATTAGAAGTTTAACAATGGTTGTCTTACCTGCTCCTGTTGGACCTACTATGGCTACTTTTGAACCGGCTTTAACATCTAAATTAAAATCATGAATGATAGTTTTATCCTCATCGTAGCCAAATTCTACATGCTCAAATTTAACATTCCCCTTAATGTTTTTTAAGTCTTTAACTAGACATTCTTTAGGTATTTCTTCTTCTGCTTCTAAGAATTTAAATATTCTTTCAGCTGATGCAAGACATGTTTGAACGCCATTTAAAACTTGGGCAAATTGGCCAATTGGTTGGGTAAAGTTTTTAGAATATTGAATAAATGATTGAATATTACCAACAGTTATTTTTCCTCTTATTACATAATATGCACCAAGTATTGCAATTGCTACATAATTTAGGTTACTAACAAAATTCATTATGGGATGCATCATGCCTGATATGAACTGACTTTTCCAGGCATTTTCGTATAATTTTTCATTATCGATGGCAAACTTATCTAGCATTTTATCTTCAGCGTTAAAGCTTTTTAAAATGGTATGGCCACTAAACATTTCTTCTACTTCTCCATTAACATGTCCTAAGTATTCTTGTTGGTTCGTAAAGAATTTTTGGCTTTTTTTAACTATCATACCTACAAAGGCCCCCGCAACAGGCAAAATTAGGGCTGTAAAAATAGCTAGAGGAATATTTATTGTACACATCATAATAAATATGCCAATTATTGTTACAATGGATGTCACAATGGTTATAGCACTTTGATCTAGGTGCATACCAATGTTATCAACGTCGTTAATAATCACAGATAGTGTTTCTCCTGTTTGATTGTTGTCAAAGTATTTCATTGGTAATCTTTTTATTTTTTCACTCATTTCTTGACGCAAGGAGTAAGTTATTTTTTTACTTAGTGAAGCCATAATGAATGATTCGATATACGAAAATATGGCAGATAATAAATAAATTCCTAATAATAATAGTAAGATAGAGGCTATTTTATTAAAGTCTATTCCTCCATTGTTCGAGATAATTCTTGTTACACCTAGATATAATTCTTGCGTGGCATTTCCTAAAATTTTAGGGCCTAGAATAGCAAAAATGGTACTTAATATAGCTACTGTAAAAGCAATTATAATTGATACTTTATATTTAGATATATATTGCCACAATTTTTTTAATGTTCCTTTAAAGTCATTTACTTTAGGGATTGGTGTTCGATTATGCATCTATAGCACCTCCTTTAAGTTGAGAAGAAGATATTTCTTGATATACTTTACAACTTTTTAGAAGTTCTTTGTGAGTACCTTTACCAACAATAGTCCCCTTATCTAGTACAATTATTTGGTCAGCATCCAATATAGAACTTATTTTTTGAGCGACAATTAAAATGGTTGCATTTTTGGCATGATTTTTTAGGGCAATCCTTAAGTTTTTGTCTGTTTTAGCATCTAGAGCTGAGAATGAGTCATCAAAGATATAGATTTCAGGATCTTTCGCTATAGCTCTTGCAATAGATAATCTTTGTCTTTGGCCCCCAGAGACATTTGAGCCTCCTTGACTAATCATGTAATCATATTTTTCTGCAAAATTATTAATAAATTCACTTGCTTGGGCAACTTCACAAGAGGTTTTGACAAGCTCATCATCATCTTTATCTAGCCCTAATAAAACATTTTCTTTAATAGTACCTTTAAAGAGCATTCCTTTTTGAGGAACATAGCCTATTTTGTCTCTTAATTCTTTTAGCGAAACATCTTTGATGTTTTCTCTATCAATTATAATACTTCCTTTTGTGACGTCAAAAAATCTTGGTATTAATTGAACGAGAGTACTTTTTCCTGACCCTGTAGAGCCAATGAATGCAGTCGTTGTTCCCTTTTGCGCTTTGAATGATATGTTTTTAAGAATTGGTTCATCGGCATCTGGGTAAGTAAATGAAACATTTTTAAATTCTATTTCGCCATCTGTATTGGTAAATGTTTTAGAGTTTGGACTTTCTTTAATACTATTTTCTTTATTTAATATTTCACTTATTCTTTTAATACTTATATATGCTCTTGGTAAAATTATTGATAATGCAGCAATAAATAAGAATGACATGATAACTTGAATTGAATATGTGATGAAAGCCATAAGTGTTCCAACCTGAAGTGTACCTAAAGAGACACTTTGGGATCCGACCCAAATGATAAGTATTGCTATACCATTCATGATAAGTGTTATGGTAGGCATTAATAGCCCCATTGTACGATCGACAAAAAGAATTGTATTAGATAGTTTTAGGCTTGCCTTATTAAATTTTTTTTCTTCGTAATCGTGTGATGCAAAAGCTTTTATGACTTCTATACCTGTTAGTCTTTCTCTTGTAACAAGATTTAAATCATCTAATAATTTTTGAAGTATTTTAAACTTTGGCATAGCAAATATAAATAAAAATAGTAAGACTATAATAATAAGGCCAATGCCAAGTGCTAAAACCCAATTAAGTGAGTTTCCTAATACTTTTAATAGAGCTCCGCCGCCAAGAATTGGCGCATATATTAAAACTCTTAGAAGCATAACAAACATGTTTTGGATTTGCATGATATCATTAGTGCTTCTAGTTATTAAACTAGCAACAGAGAATTCTTTGAATTCTGAAGAAGAAAAACTCATTATTTTTTTTACAACTTTTTCTCTTAAAAGGTAAGCAAATTTAGCCCCTATTCGACTAGCTATAAAGCCAACTGATATAGCACAGGCCATAATAGCGAAAGCAATTAGGAGCATTTTTAAGCCTTTGTTCCAAATGTAAGACATTTGTAATTCTTCGATGGAAATACCTAATTTTGTATATTCTTGTTTGATAAATTCTTTCATCATTTGATTAATCATTGTTTCATCATATTTAGTTAATTCTTGTTTGTACATTTCATAGCTAAATGGTACTTTATCTCCTGATAGTTCACTTATTTTAACATACATAAATGGACTTTTAATACTATCTTGGCTATTTTTTAAGATGTATCTGTCATTATCCAATTCGTAGTAATTAGATAGATCCGAAAGATAATCATTCATTTTTGAGTATGTTTCTAAGCTTAGATACTCGGGAACACTTTCTGTTATACCATTTTGTTGAATGCCAACGTTGATGATATTTGCTGTATAATCCGGTAATGATAAATCTAAGTTTGCTTGAATAGCTAATAATACTATTACTAGGATAAATGAGATTGTAAATTTTTTTGCAATTTTAAATATATGTTTCATAAATCACCTACTTTAATAGTATACGAAATTGTTTAAAAATAGTCAAAGAAAAAACTATTGAAATAATCAATAGTTATAAATTCCATTTCCACTCAGTTATTTCTTTCATGTCGATGCCATTTTCTTTGATATACTCTTTATGACGAATTAGAGCGTCTTGGCAGTATTTCTCTAGCTCTTCGGTATCAAAGCCTTCAACATGTTTTAGGGCAAGCAATATTAAATGGTATCTGTCCATTTTGTTTTGAACACGCATATCAAATGGTGTGGTAATTGACCCTTCTTCAATGTAACCTCTTACATGCATGTTTTGGTTAACTCTGTTATATGTTAATTCATGGATTACATTTGGATATCCGTGGAAGGCAAATATTACTGGTTTTGTCTTGGTGAAGATATAATCATATTCTTTATCTTTTAGACCATGTGGATGATGAGAATCAAGTTTCATTAAATCAACAACATTAACAACTCTGATTTTTAAATTTGGTAAGAATTTACGCATAATACTGGTGGCAGCCATCACTTCTAGAGTTGGCGTATCACCAGCACAGGCCATTACGACGTCAGGATCATTATCTATGTCGTTACTAGCAAATGACCAAATACCAATTCCCTTTTCAGTATGTCTGATTGCCTGATTCATTGTTAACCACTGTGGGCGCATATGTTTGCTTGCAACAATAACATTTACATAATTTTTAGTTTGTAAAACATGATTCATTGTTGAAATTAGAGTATTGGCATCAGCAGGTAGGTAAACTCTTGCTATTTCGGCTTTTTTGGTTATAACATGATTTATGATACCTGGGTCTTGATGGGTGAAACCATTGTGATCTTGTTGCCAGCAGTGGCTAGTAACTAGTAAGTTTAGAGAAGGTATTGGTTTACGCCAAGACAATTCTTTACTAACTTTAAGCCACTTAGCATGTTGACTAATCATTGAATCGATTACTCTAATAAATGATTCATAGCTATGGATGAAGCCGTGACGTCCAGTAAGCAAATAACCTTCTAACCATCCTTCCATCACGTGTTCTGAAAGATATGAATCTAAAACTCTGCCATAAGGACTTAAATATTCATCTGTTGGAATAATTTTACAGTTCCATTGTCTTGTCGTATATTCAAAGACACTATTTAAGCGGTTTGATAATGCTTCATCTGGGCCAAATATGCGGAAGTTTTTATTCTTTTCATTTTTTTCAATGACATCTCTTAAATATTCGCCAAGAACACGCATATCTTCCTTTTCAACGGAACCTGGATATGATAGTTTAACTTCATAATTATGGATATCCGGAAGAATTAAGTCCTTAGTTAGCAAACCACCATTAGCATGTTTATTCATACCCATTGTTTTTTCAAGTGGGGGAATAAACATTTTATATTCATTTTTTAACTCGCCACGATTATTAAATAGTTCTTCTGGATGGTAACTCTTTAACCATTTTTCTAATAGAGGTAAATTATTCTTATTATCTTCATTTACTTCAAAAGGAATTTGATGTGCTCTAAAGCTATTCTCAATCATTTTTTCATTGTATTCTTTAGGGCCTGTCCATCCTTTTGGCGTTCTTAGAATAATCATTGGCCATAATGGACGCTCAGTAACGTGATTTTGACGTGCATTTTTTTGAATAGTTATAATTCTTTCAATTACTTCATCCATCGTTTTAGCCATCTTTTGATGCATTTCAGTGGTGTCCTCACCTTCAACATAAAATGGTATCCAACCACAGCCTTTAAAGAAAGAATCAAGCTCTTCTCTACTTATACGTGAAAGAATAGTTGGATTAGCAATTTTATAACCATTTAGATTTAATATTGGTAAAACTGCTCCATCAGTCATCGGATTTAAAAATTTATTGCAATGCCAGCTAGTAGCAAGTGGACCTGTTTCTGTTTCGCCGTCACCAACGATGGTTGTGACAATTAAATATGGATTATCAAAGGCAGCTCCAAACGCGTGAGCTAGACTATACCCTAGTTCTCCTCCTTCGTGAATACTTCCTGGTACTTCTGGAGCAACGTGAGATGACGACCCTTTAGGGGTACTAAAATGACGCATGAACTTTTTTAAGCCTTCTTCGTCTTGTTGATAATCTGGATAGTGATAACTGTAACTTCCTTCTAAATATGTATTAGCCATCGTAGCTTGACCAGCATGACCAGGCCCTGATATCCACATCATATCTAAGTTATATTTTTTAATAACACGATTACAATGGGCATAAATAAAGTTTTGGGCTGGAGCACTTCCCCAGTGGCCAACTAACTTTGGTTTTATGTCGTCAAGTGTTAGTTTATTTTTAAGTAGTGGATTATCTTTTAAATATAGTGATGCTGCTGATATATAGTTGGTTGCTCGAAAGTAACCGTCGATGGCTTTTAGTTCTTTCTCATTTAATACATTCTTAATCATACTAGTCCCTCTATTCTATAAATAGTATACTATATTTTTAAATCAAACGAAAGAGTAAAATAAGGAAATTTAAAAAGAAATGATAGCGAATCATTTCTTTTAACTTACGGTAACTGATTCTATTGAATACGTACAATCTACATAGTACTGACTATTACTATAGGCACTACCAACGACCATAATATAGTATTGATCGTTTAGACCACTAAAGGTTCCTGTAACGGTTACATCTTTGTTTGAAGTGTTAGTTGAACTGCTATATTTTTCTTTAGCCCCGCTAAATTGCGTATAACTATTAGCAAATGTTCTAAACGTTTTGCCGGCTGCCGTTCTAGTATTACGGTCATTTCCATCTGTCCATGAAGGTAGGCTTGTACTATATTTTATTTGTAAATCGCATTGGATGTTAGCCGCTAGGGCGTTAGGAGAGTTTGTTGAAAGTTTAGCTTTGACTACAATTTTTGATTTTCCAGACAGATTTACTTTATTGGCTGATACTAGTCCAGAACGACCTTCGTAGTCGTCATTATTAAGCTGTTCTGAGGCTAGGTAATTTCTTTTAGCATATATCCATAAGTTTTTGCCATTGTTTACTTTAGAGTAAGTAGATATGCTATTATTAGTTGTATTGGCACTGTTTGCGGACCAAGCAGCAGCGTATCTATCGACGCCTGTACCACTATAATCACGATATATTTCGTATCCTGTATAGTATCTTGTCATTTGTGGCAATAATCCATCTGCAACGCCATTTGCGGTAACGGTTGCGGCACTAGTTGGCATGGTAAATGTTGTGGATGAGGCATTCGCATTCGCTAGTGTCCCAGCGTTCTTGGTCCAGTTAACAAATCTATATCCAGAGTTCATTGAAGCACTAATACTAACTGTTTGTCCAGCTCTATATGTCCCTCCTCCACTTACACTTGATATGCCTGTTCCTTTATTAACTGTTAGAACGTATGTCCTTCTATTTACACTTATTTGTTTTGTTTGGTCGGAATGTGTTGCTGTAATACTAGATGAGGCCGCTACATAGGTAGCATCTTGTGCTCTACTCCAAGATATAGTTTCTCCAACTCTTAAAGTCTCACTCTTAGCATTACTATACGTGCCATAACTTCCATCTGCATTTTGATATCTTACTTGAATGGTATTTGTGCTTGTTCTTCTTGGTATGTCTAACTGGACAGTCTTTGGCCCTGTTACTTGATATGATGGAATCGAAGCCGCTGCATATGTATTATTTGCATCTACCGAATATGATACTGTCTCTTTGTATGACTTAGTTTCTTCATATGCTGTTGAATATTCTCCCCAAGTTCCATCTGCATTCTGAAATCTCGTCTTTATTGTCTGAACATAACTTCTTACGCTTGCTTCTCTACTAATTTGCAATGGACTTGTTATAACAATTTCTCTTCCTGATTCAAAACTAGCGTTATTAACTTTTAATGACAAGTTTTCATATTGAGCTTCGTTTGGATTTCCAACACTGATTTTTAATCTATCCCCATAGTATAATGTATCGTCAATACTAATAATGCCTTTATTGGCACCTTCTTTATCTGATGATATTCTATCAATAGTTACTGGTAAGTCATCATTACCCTGTAATGTTGTTCTAAATTCTTGTAAGCTTGCGCTTGCTGTAACACTAACTTCCCCTTCTGCTTCATTATCTTTTACCTTGTATATTCTTTCACCAGTTAGAATATTATCGTTTACTGTTATTAAAACATTTGTATAACCTGTGTTTGCTTCTGCACTTATCTTTAACTCATCCTGTTCATATACAAAATCACCATTTCTAATCTCGCCTAAATCCGCTTCTTCTCTTTTACTACTTATTCTCTCAATTCTTAGTGATGTGTTTAGAGCGCTACTTACGAGAGTAAATTTTTTGTATTTGTTAGCATTTTCAACAAATGGGCCAACATAGAATAGTTCAATATCATCTTGAGCATTATTATCTGTTGTCTTGATATTTTTAACCGGAATTCTAATTTTTACATAGTGAAACTGACTTGTTCCACAGTTAGAGTCTTCATCCTCACAAAAAAGATTTATAGTTGTTAAGTTTCCAGATTGTAAATCTGAAGTTATTTTGATATCACTATCATATTCATAATTATCATCTTCTATTTTATAAGTAAAAACGTTCTTCCCTTCTTCTAAATTTCCATTCTTATAACTGATAGTTTTAGGCGTTATAGTTAGCGTTGAAGAATTCCCTTCTTGAAATGAAATAGTTATTACTGAGTTATCATCGTTTTTATTCAATTTAACTCTTTTAACAAAGCGGGCATTAAAGTCATCT
>CACXCK010000046.1 GCA_902766135.1 uncultured Erysipelotrichaceae bacterium | reverse complement strand
TTGTGAACTTGGTGCTTCTGGTTTGTATGTCGCTCTTATAGTTATTTTGCCGGAAAATTCTTTTTCGGTTATGTTATCTGCTAAAGTAACACTCTCATCTATCCATAGTCTTAAATGATATGTTTTAGATTCACTTGCTTTCATATAAGCTTTTTTTAGTTTATATGAAGTTGAGGCGTTACTAAGTGTTGTTGTAGTTACTGTTTTACTAGATAGTAATACAGGTGTTTCATCATCTAATTCTATCTTTATAAATCTACTATCTAAATTTGTATTATTTAGTACTTCTAAGTTCACTTCGTAATAGGCGTATGTTGTACAATTATTTGTTATTGTAAACTCATAAGGCGTTAAAGTCTTACCTTCAGAGTCTTTAATTGGAAAAGCACTTTGTAAGTCTATTGGGTTACTTTCAGATAAACTTAAATCAAAACAAGAGGTTGCTATGTTATTTGTACTAGTCTGGACTAGTGAAGCCCGCCAATAAGCGAAAGAGCCACCAATTAGTAGTACTATTGCAATTATAGCTATAATAATTACCCTTTTCCTATTCATAACCTATGCTCCTACTCTAAAAGTAAATATATCATAGTTTTTAATAAAAATCTATAACAATTATTTTCTTTGCATCTTATCTAAATATTCTTTTCTTAAATAATCTTCAGTTAAATGAGTATAAATCTGGGTTGTACTTAGTTTTTCATGTCCTAAAAGTTCTTGCACAGTTCTTATACTAGCCCCATTTTGAAGCATATCTGTCGCAAAAGTGTGTCTTAAGGTATGTGGAGATACAGGATGTCCAATCGAGAGCTTATCTACTCTATTTTTAAGTATTTCATATACACTATTACGTGATAACTGTCCTCCTTTATTATTTAAAAATAAATACTTATTATTCTTTATATTTAACTCACTCCTATACTTCAAATAATTAAGTAAGGCATCACGAGCATATTCTCCAAAAAAAACTATTCTTTCTTTATTGCCTTTTCCTAAAACTCTAATTGTCATCTCTTTAAAATCTATATTCTTTTCTTCTAAATTAACAAGTTCACTAACTCTTATCCCACTTGCATATAAAAGTTCAAATATCGCATGTTCCATATAGTCTCTTGGTGTTTTTAATTCTACATCATCTAATAACTTCCTTATTTCTTCATAATTTAAAGTATTAGGTAACTTTCTTTTCAATTTAGGATTATGAATTCTTAAAAAGGGATTAGTACTAATATACTTATTATCTTCTAAATATTTATAAAACCCCCTAAAAGAGGCAATCTGCCTAGCTATTGAAGTATTAGTATATTTATTATCATCTAAATATTTTAAATACCCTAGTATTTCATCTTTATTAACATGTAAATAATTAATTTTTTTATTATCTAAGTACTCACTCCACGATAATAAATCACTTTCATACGAACTTATAGTATGAGAACTATAATTTCTTACGTTTTTTAAATACTTTAAATACTCTTCAATCATCTTTTTCATTATCATCACTCTAAAAAAAGATTAACACAAAAATTACAATTGCGTCAAATATTAATGACTTTTAGCATTTTTTTTTATATAATTAAGTTGGAGTGATATTATGTTAAGAGCATTTCAAATCGAATTAAATAAATTATTATCTTTTATCTGTAAAATATTTCATAAGAATGGTACAGTCTTCCCAGGATCTATTACCTACAATATCAACCAACACATTTTAGAAAAGATTAAATACCCTAAATATGTTATTGGTGTTACTGGTTCTAGTGGTAAAGGAACTACTACTAATATGATATACCACATATTAAAAGATGCCGGGATTGATGTTATTTATAACGCAAGTGGTTCTAATGGCATAAGAGGTATTACTACTTTAATATTAAATAATTGTAATATCTTTGGTAAGTTTAAACATGAAGCTTTACTTCTAGAACTAGATGAAAGACATTTACACTTAGCCTTTGGTAAAAATAAGATGACTCATTTAGTCTTAACCAATATAACAAGAGACCAACCAGCTCGTAATGGTTCTCCTAATTTAATTTATGATGCCATCTTTAATGCCATTGATGAAAATACTACTTTAATACTTAATGCTGATGACCCAACTCTTTTAAAAGCAAAACTTAATTTCAAAGGTAAAATAGTAACTTATGGCGTTGATAAAACAAATAATTCTTACACCGGTGATAAATTCTTTAGTGTTGATGAAGCTTATTGTCCTAGTTGTCATCATAAATTAATATATGACTATTATCACTATGGACACATTGGTTCTTATCACTGCCCTAACTGTGATTTTAAAAGAGGAACCCCAGACTTTTTAGCCACCAAAGTTAATTTAAATAAAAAAGAGTTTACTCTTAATAATGAATTAATTAAATTAAATAAAGATTTTCTATTTACAGTCTATGCTACAACTGCAGCTATTGCTCTTTCTAGTACAATTGGCGTAAGTCACAAAAGTATCATAAATGCTGTTAATAAAGATATGATTGAATCTAAAAGAGGTAAAGATTTATTCTTACATGATAGACAAGTAACAATGTTAGAAAGTAAAAATGAAAATGCCTTAAGCTACTTCCAAAGTCTTCAATATATTAATAATCAAAAAGGAAAGAAAACCGTTATTCTAGGTTTTGATAATGTATCACGTCGTTACAAATTTAATGATCTTTCTTGGTTATGGGATGTATCATTTGAATTATTAAATGATGATAATATTTCTTCTATTGTTTTAATTGGAAGATTTAAATGGGATGTTAGAGTAAGACTATTATATGCAAATACTAACCCTGACAAAATAATAATGATTGATGATTTAGATAATTTAACTAATATTATAGAAGAAAAAACTAAAGGCCATATCTACACCATGGTATGCTTTGATATGACCGCTATATTAAAAGAAAAGATTAAGGAGGCTAACAATGACCAAAATTAAAATTGCTCATCTCTACTACGATATAATGAACCTCTATGGTGAACATGGTAACATTTTAGCCTTAGAACATCACTTAAAAATGCATAGTATTCCCTATTCCGTAGATTATCTATCAATGGAAGACAAAATAGACTTTAATAAATATGATTTATTCTATATTGGGGCTGGTAACGAAGAAGCATTTACCCTTGTATTAGATAATATTATGAAATACCAAAGTGACATTAAAAGTGCTATCAAAAACAACAAGTTTTTTATCATAACAGGAAACGCTATAAACTTCTTTGGTAAGAACTATCATAAACTAGATAATTCTACTATCAATGCTTTAAATATCTTAGACTATGAAGCTTTTGAAACTGATTTTAGAATTGTTGGTGAACAATCATACACTTGTAAGAATACTGAAGAAATAATAGGTTTTCAAAACCGTAGTAGTGTTTTAAAATATGTTAAAGAGCCATTCCTTTTTGAAGTTAAAACAGGAACCGGGTATGTTCCAAATTCTAAAGAGGAAGGCATTCACAAAAAGAATTTTTATGGTACCTACTTACTAGGACCAATCTTAATTCGTAATCCTCACTTTACCGAACATATAATTAGCATGCTATGTAAAGAAAAATCTTTGCCATACGAATACTACCACGATGAATTAGAAGAAAAAGCCTACAATGAATACAAAAAGAACTTACTTCACGAAGAATAAGTTCTTTTTTAATTACTTGATAATGAGACCTTTCTTTCTCTTTCTTCTTTAGAATACTTACAACCACAGTAATCTTGGCGATATAAATTATACTTATGAGATAGTTCGATACTCTTTTTATATCCATTTTGTTTTTTAAAATCACTATAGAGAAACTTAACTCCATATAGACTTTGTAACTCTTCACCAATTTTATTTAAAACTTGACTATTCTTATAAGGACTTACTGTTAAACTAGTTCCAAAATAATCATAACCTAGTTCTTTAGCTTTTATAGCTGTATATGAAAGTCTTTCTCTGTAACACTTAAAACACCTAGGGCCACCCTCTAATTCACTCTCTAAACCCTTAGAAAGGGCTTTAAATGCTTCATGATTATAATCACAATCCAAAAAGTCCACATTATCTAATCGAAGTTCCTTAATAAATCTTTTTTGCTCATTCTTTCTCTTTAAATATTCACTTTCTGGTTCTATATTAGGATTATAATAAAGAATAGTAATATTAAAATATTGAAGAAGTCTTAAAATACAATAAGATGAACAAGGCGCACAACAAGTATGAAAAAGTATTCTTGGCTTTACTCCTAAGTTTTTATTATTATTTATTATTTCTTCCATCTTCTTATCATAGTTTACTTTTTCCATGATGTTACACCTCCATTTCTTTAATTTTTCCTCCACAAAAAACACCCCTCAGTAAACACTGAAGGATATTTTATCACTAGACGAATCTAAATACAAGATACCTTTCTTATCTTCTAAAGACGCAAATATTTCAATATAATTATTTAATTTTTGCATATGAATAAGATTAATATATATTTGATTCCCATCATTCATCCGAAGTAAAAAACGTGTTTCATCAATCATAGCATCTTCATTTTTCCACGGTTGATACTCTATTTCATTAATTAAATTAATAACATTTTGATCAATATTCCCAAACTCACTAATTAATCTTTCATAAAGTGTATCAGGTACAAAATTAATTAAAGATGGTACCCCATATAAATTATCTGAATCAATTTCTTTGTTACTACTCAAAACGAGCTTAGAATTATTTCGATTATAAAATAATGGATGTCCTTCTGTAACTGTTATTTTAAGGTCTCCAAACAGTGTTTTATTAATATTAACATCATCTATAAAAGGATACTTCTTAATTTCTTTTCTAATATCATCATCAGATACAGAAAACAAATAAGGATAATCACTATAACCAGAAGCTATAATAATATCACTTTCTTTGGTATAAACATTTCCTTTAACAATTATTCTTTTAGTCGGAATATGTATTACACTATAAATAATTCCAACAATTAACAAAATAACTAATAAAAAGATAAAAACCACTCTAAGACGTAGCTTCTTCCTTTTGGTTTTCATGATATTCACCACCTTTTATATTCTTGTTCTAAAATTAAATCATAACCTGTCTTTTCTTTTACTTCCTGTCTTATAAAATCTATTAGTTTAACAATATCTTTTCCCTTAGCCTCTCCTACATTAATAATAAAATTAGCATGTTTAGTACTAATCATCGCATCCCCAATTCTCTTACCCTTAAGTCCTAAATCATCAATAATCTTTCCACTTGGTAAATCAGGACTAATATTTCTAAACACACTACCAGCTGAAGGATAATCTAGAGGTTGGCTTGCCACTCTTCTTTCATATCTATCTTTAATTAATAAATTAGACTTCTCTTCATCTCCCAAAGGAAACCTAAAAACAGCCCGAACTATTATATAATAAGGATTTTCTTTAAAGAAAGAAGTCCGATAATCATGAGAAATATCTTCACTTTTTTTAGTATAGATATTACCATCATAATCTAAATAAGTAACTTCTTCTAAATAATGAAATGTACTCGTTTTATATGCTTCAGCATTACCAAATACACTACCACCAACAGTCCCAGGTAAACCGCTTGCCCATTCAAGGCCTTCATAACCATGGCGAATTATATCCCGGCAGAGTAAAGGCATCATTACTCCAGCTCCCGCAATAACTTTATCATCTTCATACAAAATCTCATTAAACAAATCTAATTTAATAATTACAGAAGGATACATTGTATCAGATAAAATTACATTACTTCCGTTACCAAGTACCATAAATTCTATTTTATTATCTTTAGCATACTTCAAGAAGCGGACTAGTGAATCAATATCCTTAGGATGTAGCAAATACTTAGTAGAACTATTTACTTTATATGTATTATAGTTTTTTAAAGATACATTTTCTTCTAAATTCCCAAAATTTTCTAACTTACTCTTCATAATATTTCCTTTATTGCATTATATATAATACTGCCACTTTCTAACGTATTTTCCCGAGCCATATTAGATACTAAACTTAACTCTTTTTCTGTATCATTTAATAATTCATTAATCTTTTCTTCAAGTCTTTCAACAGTTAAATCCTTCTCTTCTAATAGCTCTATACAACCCTTGTCATATAATTCTTTAGCATTATAATATTGATGATTATTAGCTACATTTGGACTTGGAATAATAATTGCACATTTCCTTAAAGAAAGAATTTCACACAAACTTCCACTTCCCGCTCTTGACACAACCACATTACTTACCTTTAATAATCTTGGTAAATCTTCAAAGTAAGGAAGAATAACTACCCCCTTAGGCATCTTTTTAGGAAAATTATCATAATGCATTTTGCCAGTTATATAAACTATTTCATAATCACTATGTCCTTTTTTTAAATATTCAATCATTTTATCATTAAGTGATCCACTTCCTAAAGATCCCGCCACAAAAGTCACTAGCTTTTTATTACGACTTAACCCAAGACTTTCCTTACTTATTTCTTCCTGCAAAGTAGCATACACCCCACACGGATTTCCCGTATAAATAACTTTACCATGTCTAAAATATTTTTTAGAGCTTTCAAACGTAACTCCCACAATATCAGCATACTTACTAATCATTAAATTACTCTTACCAGGAATACTATTCTGTTCATGAATAAACGTTTTAATATTAAGTTTATGAGCAGCCTTCAAAACCGGATATGTTACGTAGCCCCCAACCCCAATAACCACATCTGGTTTAAAATTTCTTAACAAATCTAAACACTTTTGATAAGCTTTCCTAATTAAAAAATAATTCTTAATATTAGTCCCAATATTTTTACTAAAGCCATATATTTCTATTCCTTCATAGGGAATACCCTTACTTGGAATAATGTCTTTCTCCATTCGATTATGCGTCCCAATATATAAGACCTCTAAATCTCTCTCTCGCTTCTTAAACTCATCTATAATTGCTAAAGCAGGATTAATGTGTCCCATTGTTCCACCAGCTGTAATAACTATCTTCATAATATCACATCCACTATCTATATTATACTATATTTTTAGCATATTTTTTATAGAACTTTACATAAAATAAATTAAGGAGTTTACAATCATGAGCAAAAAACTTGATTATCAACTATTCTTTACAATAATTATTATTGTTTTTATAGGCCTAGCCCTCATTTATTCAGCCAGTAATATCTGGGCTCTAAGCAAATTTCATGACCATCTTTATTATGTCAAACACCAACTTCTCTTTGCTATAATAGGATTCATAATAATGATTATTATTATAAATATCCCTACTAAGTATATTACTAATCATCTAAACGCCCTTTTGTTCTTTAGTATTATTCTTTTAAGTATCGTTCTAATACCAGGTATAGGCCAAATAAGAAATGGTTCTCGTAGTTGGTTCGGGATTGGAAGTTTCGGAATCCAACCAAGTGAATTTGCTAAATTAAGTCTTATCCTATTTATAAGTAAATATGCTGCTAAAAATAGACATGATATGCAAAACACTAAAAAAGGTCTTCTCCCCATATTAAGTATTATCTTTCTAATAATACTATTAATAATGCTAGAACCAGACTTTGGGAGTGCCTTTGTTATTCTTCTATCATCCTTAAGTATTATCTTAATATCTGAAACTAAAATATCTATTTTTTTAAAATTAGGCATACTAGGCCTAATTCTAGGTAGCATCTTAATTATTATTGCTCCCTACCGAATAGCTAGAATTACATCTTTCTTAAATCCCTGGCAAGACCCCTTAGGAAATGGTTTTCAAATAATTCAAAGTCTATATGCTATTGGCCCAAACGGTCTACTTGGAAGTGGTTACTTAAATTCTATCCAAAAGAATTTCTACCTGCCAGAACCCCAAACAGACTTCATTTTTTCCATCGCTAGTGAAGAATTTGGCTTCTTAGGCATTCTTATTATCATCACTCTTTTTCTAATAATCTTCTACCGTTCTTTAAAAGTATCCCTATCTGCAAATAATTTAACTAATAAATACATTGCCTTCGGCCTTTCTTCATCAATACTTCTTCAAGCCCTTCTAAATCTTTCTGTTGTCATCGGCTTAGTTCCCGTAACAGGGGTAACCCTCCCCTTCATAAGTTATGGAGGCTCTAGTCTTCTAACATCATTAATAGCGATGGGTATTATCTTAAATATATCAAAAAATAAGTAGCATATAGCTACTTAACTCTCTTTTTTAAAGTTAAACTTTCTTGTACTTCTAACTCCAAAACATTATTAACAATCTGTCTTACATCCATTAAAGATAAAAAGCCAATATCGTTTAATCTAATTTTATCTCCATTAATTGAATTTAAAACAGATTTTAAATGGTTTAAATTAACTCCAATCCATAACGAATCACTATGAAAAAAATAATTAATGCGGTCTTCAAAATGCAAAAATAACCTATTCTTTTCTAATTCCTCACCAAGACTTAGATTATCATCTTCACGTAATCTATTATCATGTAGAATAGCCCTTAAAGGGTGCTTCTTTTTATAATCAGTAACACTTTTTGGATAACTACCGACTACCATCATCATTTGCTTACGCATTCTTTCATCTAGCATTTCTAAATTTTTATTAGAATAATCATATATTATTCTATCCCCATTAGCAAAAGTAACAACAATAAGCTTACGATGATAAACAACATAATAATTAAGAATAAATTTACTAGGATCAATTCCACATAAATCAGTAAAATCTTTCATATCTTCGCCTCCAAACATCCAATAATAATAGCATTAAAAAAAGACTTTGTAAAGTCTTATAACCAAACGCCATATGTAATAGCTGCCATTGTGCATAAAAGTCCAACAACATAGAACAATTTAACGATATCAGTCTCACTCCAACCAAGTTGTTCAAAATGGTGATGTAATGGAGCCATCTTAAATACTTTTTTATGAAATTTTCGAATCGCTATAATTTGAATAATACTAGAAAGCGTTTCAATTACAAACACGCCCCCGATTAACACAAGTGACAATTCATGACGTGTAATAATCGCGATAGTTGCCATAGCAGCACCTAAAGATAAACTTCCCAAATCCCCCATAAATACTTTAGCTGGATGAGAATTAAATAATAAAAAGCCAAGTAATGAACCAACAAGCACAAATGAAAATATAGCTACTTCTTGATATCCTTCCATCCATGTGGCATTCCAAGATAATATTCCAAATGCTACAAAAGCAATAACAGAAAGGCCTCCACACAAACCATCTAACCCATCAGTAATATTAACCGCATTAGAAGACCCCACTAAAACAAGTAAAATGAACAAACCAAAGCTCCACCCCAAAGGAACAGTAATACGTAAACTAGTTATTTCAAGTACTGGCTCACCACCATTTTTCATAAAAATATAGAAAAATACTAAAGCGATACACATCTGAAGTAAAAACTTAGTCGATATTCTAAGGCCATCATTATTATGATACCTAACCTTTAACCAGTCATCAACAAATCCAAGTAAAGCATACGATAAAAAGACAAATAATAAAATAACCAAATTATGATTTAAAGTAATCGACCCTCTTACATAAAGAAGAAAAATAGTCACAATAACTGGAACAATAAAGATTACTCCACCCATTGTAGGCGTTCCCTCTTTAGCTAAATGCCTTTCTCCTATCATCTTACTAACATGTTGTCGAAAATTAATTTTTTTTAAAAAAGGTATAAATATTAAACCACAGACAATAGCAAAAATAAATCCAAGCATCATCGCTAATGCTGTTTTAGCTAATATTAACATATCCTCACCTACCTGAATTAATTATACAATAAATACAAGACTTTGCAAAGCTATTCTAACATTAACTTGACGCTTCCCCCTTCTTTAATATAAGTATCAGGTAAAGGGCTCTGATAAATAACTTTATTACCATAACCAGATACTTTAACATCAAAACCTTTTAATACTTTTTTAGCTTCATCAAAAGTCATTCCAAGAACACTATCTAATCTTTTATATTTTGTATCATACCAAACATATTCCTTTTCCATTCCATCCTTACTTTCTGGATAATCATATAGTGATATTGCCGCTTCTAATATTTTCTTAGCAATCGGAGCTGCCGTTACCCCACCATATTGTACAACCCCTTTAGGATGATCTATCGCCACATAAACAACTATTTTAGGGTCATCAGCAGGCATAAACCCCATAAAAGAAAGAATATAATTACCATCCTCATAATGTCCATCACGTACCTTTTGAGCAGTTCCCGTTTTTCCTCCAACCCGATAGTTTTCAATATAAGCATTACGTCCTGATCCATGCGCTACAACACTTTCCAAAGCATATCTAAGAGTCTTTGATGAAGATTCGCTAATAACTTGTCTTTTAAAATTTATTTCCTTTTTATACATTACATTATTAGTCTCCGGTTCACTCATCTGCGATACCAAAAAAGGTTCATACAAATAACCACCATTAATCGCCGCAGAAACAGCTGTTATTTGTGAAATAGGCGTCACACTTATTCCTTGTCCAAAACTAGTTGTTGCAAGTTCCACTGGTCCCATTTTATTAACATTAAAAAGTAAACCGGTACTTTCACCATTTAAATCTATTCCTGTTTTCTCTCCAAATCCAAAATTTCTAATATAATTCATGAGCTTTTCTTTGCCAAGCTTACTCCCCAAAGTCACAAAGCCGGGATTCATTCCAGTCAATACAGGAACATTTGGTGTCAACAAAATCAGAAATATTTACATTACCATCATCTATATTTGTGTTCCTGTATTC
>CACXCK010000045.1 GCA_902766135.1 uncultured Erysipelotrichaceae bacterium | reverse complement strand
GGTACAGCGTCTAATCCTTATGAGGTAGAATAGGCTTATTCTACCAACATGAGATTATTAGAACATTTTCCCAAGGGTATTTGACTCCTCAACTCGTGAGCGATTTTTTGCTTCTGAATATTAGTATATTTAAAATATATGAACTTAGAAATTGTATTTAGGTTTGGAAAGCTTTTTTAAGGCTTTCTTTTTTTAATTAAAAAAAGTGATTTGGTTAATCACTTTGTCTTACTTCCATTATGACGGGTAGAATCATTGGGTGTCTACCTGTCATTGTACTTATAAATGGAGATAGTTCTAAGATTATTTGATTTTTTAAGTCTGTATAACTATATTTTCCGGTGTCTAATGTATCCCTTATTATTTGGGTTACTTTTTTTTCTATTTTTTCTACTAGATCAAGGTTTTCATTAACCATGATGAATCCTCTTGTTGTGACATTTGGTTTCATAAGAAGTTGTTTTGTTAAAGGGTTAATGTTTATGATGGTTAATAGAATGCCATCTTTACTCATTAGTTTTCTTTCTTTTAGAACACTTGTTGATATGCCTCCAATTTTGTTTCCTTCGATGAAAACGTCTCCGGCTGTAACTGGTTTGCCACGTTCTATTTTATCGTTTGTTATGTTTATGACATCACCATTTTTACAAATGAAGGTGTTTTCTTCTTTGATACCACATTCCATAGCTAATTGTTTGTGTTTGGTAAGCATTCTGTATTCACCATGCATAGGCATAAAATATTCTGGTTTTATTAGTCTTAGCATTAGTTTTAGTTCTTCTTGTTTTGCGTGTCCTGATGTGTGGATATCTGAGAATTCTTCGTTTGTAAATACTTTAACTCCCTTTAGATATAGTTTGTTTATAACTCTATTAATGCTTGAGGCGTTACCAGGAATAGGTTTTGAAGAGAAAACTACTAAGTCATCAATCATTAAGCTTATTTGTTTATGGGTACCATTAGCTATTCTTGATAGAGCAGCTAGTGGTTCTCCTTGAGAACCTGTACATAGAATACATACTTCATTTCTTTTTAAGCTTTTGGCTTTATTAGCATCAATAAAGATACTTCTGTCTTTAATTAGGCCATTGTTTAGGGCTATTTCAATACTTGTTTCCATGCTACGACCAAAGACTACTATTTGTCTGTTATTCTTTTTGCATGTTTCAACAATATGTTTAATACGATAGATGTTTGATGCAAAAGTAGCAAGTATGATTCTGCCTGGATGTCTTGATATGATGTCACTTAGTGTTTCGTCTACACATGATTCACTTTTTGAGAAGCCTTCTGATAGAGCATTAGTACTATCTGAAAGAAGTAATTTGACTCCCTTTGTACCTGTGTTTGCCATTTTATGTAAATCGGCGATTGGTCCGATTGGGGTTAAGTCAAATTTAAAGTCTCCTGTTTCAACTATAGTTCCTTGTGGTGTATGAACTACTAGAGCAAAACTATCTGGGATAGAGTGAGTAGTCGTAATAAATTCTATATCGAAGTATTTAAATTTTAATTTAGTATCTTTATCATAACTATGTAAGTTATCATATTTGATATGATTATCTTCTAGTTTATGGTTAATTAGACTTACGGCAAGACTTGGGGCATAAATATCTGGTATGTTAATATTTTTAAGTAAGTATGGTATACCGCCTATGTGGTCTTCATGGCCGTGAGTAATAATAAGGGCTTTAATATCACTTTCGTGTTCTTTTAAATATGTTAAGTCTTGGAAGACATAATCTACGCCCATTAAGTCAGCTTCGGGAAACATTACACCGGCATCAATTATTAATAATTCATTTTTATGGTGGATAACATACATATTTTTACCTACTTCGCCCAATCCACCTAAGGCAATGACGCTTGTTACGTCTTTATTATTTTGCATTATAAATGCTCCTTTCAAATAAAAAAAGTTCTTTTTGGTGATAGTATTATATCGCAAAAAATTGAAAATGTCTAGTATTCGTGTTATACTCTAGTTATGGTGATGGCTATGAAAAAGGGATTTACATTAGTGGAATTGTTAGCTGTAATACTTATTATTGCTATTTTATCTATTGCTAGTGGAGTGGGAATATTTAGTATTATTAATGATTCACGTAATAATTTGTTGGAAGAACAGAAAAAAGGAGCTTTGGATGCAGCTGTTACTTATATGGTTAGAACAAGAAGATATATGAGTTCTTGTGGTAGTGAAACTGAGGCTAATTCAACTACGACTTCTTGTACTGGAACAGGGGCTATTACTTGTGCGTGTAAGTTAACAATTAGTGATTTAGTTAATAATAATTATTTTGATAATAAGAATGATATTTGTGATGGCGATGTTATTGTTTATAAGATAAATGGAGAAATAAAAGCTAAGTTTCTAAGTGATGATGTATGTGCATATTAATAGGTAAAACCTATTTTTTTTGTTTATTTGTGTTATAATATATTTACATTTAGGGAGGTACATATGGGTTTTTTTGATAAATTAAAGAGTATTCTTGTGAAGAAAGATGAACAACAAAGTGTTAAAGAAGAATTAGATGTATATGATAAAGGTTTGGAAAAAACAAGAAAAGAATTTGTTTCACAATTAAGTGTTTTAGGGCATAAGTATACTAAGGTTAGTGAAGATTATTTTGAAGAATTGGAACACATTTTAATAATGGCTGATATAGGTGTTAATACGGTATATAAGTTTTTAGATAGTTTAAGAGACAGAGTTAAGAAAGAAAATATCACTGATACTACTGAATTAAATGAAATTATTGTTGATGAACTCTTTATTATTTATGTAGGGGATGATTATTTATCTGATAAATTAAATGAAGCTAATGATGGGCCTACAGTTATTTTGATGGTTGGTGTTAATGGTGTTGGAAAGACGACGACGATTGCTAAACTTGCTTATAAATATAAGGAAATGGGCAAGAAAGTTATGGTGATTGGAGCTGATACTTTTAGGGCTGGAGCGGTAACTCAGCTTGAAGAGTGGGCTAATAGAATAGGCGTTTTATTTTATGGAAAAGATCATACGGATCCATCTGGAGTTATTTATGATGGGCTAGAAATGGCTCGTAATGAGGGGGCTGATATAGTCTTTATTGATACGGCTGGACGCCTTCAAAATAAACAAAATTTAATGAATGAATTAGAGAAGATGAATAAAGTAATTGGGCGGATTGTTCCTAATGCACCACATGAGACACTTTTAGTCATTGATGCCACTACTGGACAAAATGGAATACTTCAGGCTAAGTCGTTTAAGGAAATAACTAATATTACAGGTATTGTTCTTACTAAGCTTGATGGTACAGCTAAGGGTGGTATAGTTCTCGCAATTAAAGAAGAAGTTGGAATTCCTGTTAAATTTATAGGTTTAGGTGAAGGTATGCAAGACTTAAAAACATTTGATATTGAGTCATATATATATGGCTTATTTAAGGATTTGATGTGAGATGGATAAAATTCTTTATTATAATGCCTTGTTTCTTATATATAGGGATTTGTTAACTAGTAATGAACAAGAAGTATTTTCTTTATATTATGAAGAAAATTATTCTATGGGTGAAATATCTGAGGTAAAGAAGATTTCTCGTAGTGCGGTTGGCAAGTATATTAGAGTAGTTGAGCAAAAGTTAGATAATTATGAGAAAATATTAAAGATAAATGAGAAAAAAAATACTCTTATTAAATTAATATCTCTTAATGATATTAAAGAAATTAAAGATGGTATTCAGTCTATTTTGGATTGAATACTTTTTCTTTTTATGGTATATTTAATTCATAATAGGGTGATGCTTATGAAGAAATGTATAATATTATTGATGATTATGTTAGGATTATTTTGTCTGGGGTTAAAGGGAGTTAAGGCTGGAATTTCAGTCAAAGAAACTGAATGTACGATTAATCCTTATCCAATTCCTATTGGCGTTAGTGTTACAAAATCTTGTCCTTTAGTGTTGGTTGTTACTGATAGGCCTTCTTATTTATATCAATTGGATATAAATGTATCTTCTTCTGGGCTTGCTAATGCAACTTATTCATTTGAACCTAGTAGTAATTGGCAAGCAAAAACTATTAGTGAGGGAAAGATTCGGGTTTCTACGCCTTTAGCGTCTTTAGCAGTTGGTGAAGTAAATGTTGGTACGGTAAAAATTGTTGGAACATCTGAACAAACAGGATGTGATGCTTATTATTCTATAGGTGATTATTTATTTGGGCCTAGAACGTGTACGACATATAATGTTGATGGTGGTTCTACCTATTATTATAATCGAAGTGGAGCGGTAGTTAATCAAGTTCAATATGAAAGAAGTTGTAATCCCCCAAGATGTTCTAGTTTAACGGATAGTTCAATACCTGCAACTTATTATTTTGATGCTAATAAATTGGAAGTTTCTTCTAAGTATCAAATGGATTTATCATGTAATAGGCCTTCATGTGGGACTTTAACTGATGAAAGCGGGAAAGTGCATTATTTTGATGTAGATAAGAGTGAAGTTTCAAGTGAATTTGCAATGCGGTTGTCTTGTAATAAACCATCATGTGGGACTTTAGTTAATCCAAATAATAGTAGTGATATTCATTATTATGATCGTGATAAGAATGAAGTAAGTAGATATGTATATGAAACAACATGTCAAGAGCATCAATGTGAAGTTTTAATTGATGATAGCAATAAAAAACATTATTATGGTAGTTCGAAGACTGAAGTTACAGAAGTAAATTATGTTAAGCAGTGTGAGGCTCATGTTTGTAGAAGATATACCACTTCTTCTGGAAGCGTTATATATTTTGATAATAATGGTAATGAAGTTAGCGAGAGTGATTTTGGCGTTAGTTGTAATGCAAATACGTGTGCTGTAAAGGTTGATGGCTCTGGTGTTAAACATTATTATGGCGAAAATGCAACAGAAGTTAGCGAAATAAATTATGCTAAACAGTGTTTAAATATTACTTGTGATACTTATACTGATTCATCTAACAAAACACATTACTTTGATATGAATAAGGAAGAAATTACGGAAAAAACATTTAATATTAATTGCCGTAATAAAAATTGTATGGTATTAGAAAGTGATGATAATAAGACTCATTATTATAATGAGAGTGGGTCTGAAGTTACGGAAATCGAGTATATTAGGGCTTGTAAGAAGCCTAAATGTGACACTATGAAGGATAGTAGTGGTAATGTAAATTATTTTGATAGTGATGGTAATGTTGTAACGGAAAGAGAATATGTAATTCTTTGTAAGAAACCTAAGTGTGATACATATAAAGATAGTTCTTCTGTAATGCATTATTATGATGAAGAAGTCAAAGAAGTAACAGAAGAAGAATATATTAGAGCTTGTATTAAACCTAAGTGTGATACGGTTAAAGATAGTAAAGGTAAGATTCATTATTATGATAATGATTTGCAAGAAATAACTGAAGATGAATTTATTGTAGCTTGTGAACATCCGGCTTGTGATAGTGTTAAAAATAGCGATAATAAGATTTTCTATTTTGATGAAGATGGTAAAGAAGTTACTGAAGATGAGTTTAAGAATGCGTGTACTGAACCATTAAAATGTGTCTATCAAAATGGTAAATATTATGATTCTGTTGGTAAAATTGTTAGTGAAAGTGATTACCGAGCTAGTTGTGATAAAAGTGATGAAGTAGAAAATCCTAAAACTGGGGCTACTGTACCATTACTTGTATTATTTACTGGGGGAATTATAGGGGCGGTTTCTTTCTTTGTTACGAAGAGGAAAAAATTGTTTAAAATATAGTAAAAAAGAGTAGACATTTTATTAAAAATCGGTTAGAATATCTCCTTACAAAGAAGGAGATGTTTTTTGTAATGAAATTTAGAGGGTTTGTTTTATTCATTATATTATTTTTAGTTGGCATTATGAGTGCTAGTGCAACAACTATTGATTATCATGAAGGACTTAAGTGTGATCCATATATTGTTGAAGCTGATGGTCGTGTTTCTATGCAATGTAAGGTAGGATTTCAAGTTAAGGATGGTAGTGCTTATTATAATTCTTTAAGAGGAAGTTTGACACTTAATAATGTAGAATTTGCTGGTATTACTGCTAGTGGGGATTGGCATGTTGAAAGTAAAGATAATAAGAACTTTTATTTAACGACATCTAAAACAAAGTTAGATGAAGGATACCACGTTGTTGCTACAATTAAGTTTTACAAGATAGATAGAGAAAAAGAATGTAGTGTTATATATGAATTTAGTTTTAGTAATGAGACTAGAAAATGTATGAATTATCATGGTACATATTACGGAAAAGATGGTAAGATAACTGATAAGAAAACTTATGAATTAGAGTGTCTTAAACATGTTTGTGAGATAGTTGATGGTCATTATTTTAATAAGGAAGGTAAAGAAGTATCGCATTTAGATTATCAAAAAAGCTGTGAAATAAATATTTGTAAAATCTTGAGTGATGGAACACATTATGGTAAAGATGGAACTGTTGTAACGGCTAGTGAATATAGGATGCAATGTGAGAAACCTGCTCCTTGTGAAGTAAGAGATGGTAAGTACTATGATAAGGAAGGCAAAGAAGTATCTCATTTAGATTATCAAAAGGCTTGTGAAAAAAATATTTGTAAAATATTAAGTGATGGTACACGTTATGGTAAAGATGGCACTGTTGTAAGTGAAGAAGAGTATAAAAAGCAATGTGAGAAACCTATTTGTGAAATAAGAGATGGCAAGTACTATGGTAAAGATGGTAAAGAAGTAAGTGAGCTTGATTATCAAAAGACTTGTGAAACTAATATTTGTAAAATCTTAAGTGATGGTACTCATTATGGAAAAGATGGTACAGTTGTGACTGAAGCAGAATATAAAAAACAATGTGAGAAACCTGTTTGTGAAATAAGAGACGGTAAGTATTATGATAAAGATGGTAAAGAAGTAAGTGAACTTGATTATCAAAAGACTTGTGAAAAGAATATTTGTAAAATATTAAGTGATGGTACACGTTATGGTAAAGATGGTACTGTTGTAAGTGAAGAAGAGTATAAAAAACAATGTGAGAAAGCACCTGTATGTGAAGTAAGAGATGGCAAGTATTATGGAAAAGATGGCGAGGAAGTAGATGAGAGAACTTATCGTACTACTTGTGAAGTTCATAAATGTCAAATTATTGGTGATATATATTTTGATGATAAAGGACGTATTGTAAGTGAAGATGAATTTGATGCAGCATGTAATGCACCAATAGATAACCCTCAGACTGGGGCTACAATGTCATATGCTTTTGTAGCTACATTGTTATTAGGAGTTTTTGGCGGACTTAAGTATTTAAAACGTCAAAATAAAATCTATCATTTATAGAAAGAAGATGCAATTCTTCTTTTTTTATTGTAAAATAGTGTTAGGTGATAAATATGTTTGAATATTTAGGAGATCGCTTAAGTGGAGCGATTAAGAATATTAGGGGTATGGGACGTATTACAGAAGAAAATATAAATGATGCAATGCGTGAGATTAGAATGGCTTTATTGGAAGCTGATGTTAACTATTTAGTTGTTAAAGAGTTTGTTAGTAATGTTAAGGAGAAAGCTTTAGGATTAGAAGTTGGCAAAAGTTTAAAACCTGATGAGTTATTTATAAAGCTTGTTAAGGATGAATTAGTGACATTACTTGGTGGTGATGTTGCGCCATTAGAGACAAAGAAGAATCCAACTATTTTAATGCTTGTTGGTTTACAAGGTTCTGGAAAAACAACGACGGCAGCTAAACTTGCAAATTATTTGCGAAAAAAAGAAGGGAAGAAACCACTTCTTGTAGCGTGTGATATTTATAGACCAGCAGCGATTGATCAATTAGTAACATTAGGTAAAAGTTTAGATATTCCTGTTTATGAAGAAGGAAAGAAAAGCGTAAAAGAAATAGTTAGTAATGCTCTTTCATTTGCTAAAGAAAATCATAATGATTATATAATAATTGATACGGCTGGAAGATTACATGTAGATGAAGAGCTAATGGATGAGTTAAAAATGATTGAAGATGAATATCATCCTCATGAAACAATACTTGTAATTGATGCAATGATGGGACAAGATGCTATTAATGTTATTGAAGGGTTTAATAGTAAGCTTAGCTTAACTGGTTGTATTCTTACGAAGTTAGATGGTAATACTAAGGGTGGCGTTGCCTTGTCTGTTAGACATTTGACAAATGTTCCTATTAAGTTTGTTGGTGATAGTGAAAAGCTTGATGGTCTATCATTGTTTTATCCTGAGAGAATGGCTGAACGTATCTTAGATATGGGCGATATTATGGGTATTGCTGAAAAGGTTGAAGGTATTATTACTGAACAGGAAGCAAAAGATCAAGCTAAAAGGATGAGAGATGGCAAGTATGATTTGGAAGACTTTTTAACTAATCTTAAACAAATTAAGAAGTTGGGACCATTAGAAAATATTATTAAATTGTTACCTCAAGCTAGGCAGATGGGATTATCTAATATGTCAATAGATCCTAAACAAATGGCTCATATTGAGGCTATAGTTCTTTCAATGACTCCTTATGAAAGAAGACATCCAGAGGCGTTAAAAGCATCTCGTAAAGTACGTATTAGTAAGGGTTCTGGGGTAAGTGTTGAGGAGATTAATAGATTGTTAAAACAGTTTGAAGAAATGAAAAAAATGATGAAGATGATGCAAAGTGGTAATTTTAAAATGCCATTTTAAATAGTTTAAGGAGGTGAAGGTAGTGGTAAATCAAGATATGATTAAAATGCAAGAGTTATATAATCAAATTCAAGCTTTAGATTTGTTAGTTAAAAATAACAAAGAATATATTATGACACTTGTTGATGCTACTAAGAAGAGTGAAATACAAAAAGAGTTAGAAGAAATTATGCAATTAAAATTTGCTTTAGAGAAAGATTTAAAAAGTGTTATTTTTGCAATGAATAGGGAAACTTTGGTTAATCTTGGGACAACAACAAATCTTTCAACTAGTAATATATTATAAACTGCCTAAGCAGTTTTTTTTATGTTACATACAATAATGTAGAAAGGAAGATTTGAATGATAAATAATAAAACATTTGATAATGATAATGTAACATACAATTATCAACAAAGTATGAGTTATAGTGATTCTAATAATATGGGAGGTTGTCAGTGTAATCCTTGTGAAACTGTTTGTCCACCTATATGCGAATGTCCTCAAAATAAAGTTTGTCATCGAGTTATGAATTATACTGTACCACATTTGATTCCAATTAATACAACGGTTGTCAATCATCATGTGTATAACCATACTTATACACCTGTCTTTAGTACTTCTTATGTAGATGAAGTTGAAAATACATATAATAGATGTTGTTAGTTTTTAGAATAATGAAAGTGTAGTTATTACACTTTTTTTTTGTTAACCAGATGAAGTTAATAAAGAAAGTTGCTTTTTTTATTTTGGTATGTTAGAATACCTATTACTTATGGGGGGATTATTATGAATATGGATGAGTATAGAGAAACTAATGATAAAATATGGCTAGAACATTATGAGTTATTGATGAAATATTTTAATTATTATCATACAGGAGTCAAAGTGTCTTTTATAACTTTTGATGGTATTAATTATGATGAGAATGGCTTTAAACTTGGTTCTTGGTTTCATATTCAGAAAACAGCTTATAGAAAAGGAACTTTAGATTGTAAACGAAAGAAATTATTAATGCCTGTATTTAAAAAAAGTAAGTGTAATAGAGATTGGGATTTTTATTATAATTTAGTACGTAATTATTATAATACTTATAAATTGCCAGTTCCTAGTGGATTTAAAACTTTTGATGGTGTAAATTATGACGAAGATGGGTATTTGTTAGGTTCGTGGTTAAAAAATCAAAAAAGAGATTATAAAGCTGGCGTTTTAAAAAAAGAAAGATTAGATAAAATTAAGGATATTTTGGATATAGATTCTCTAGAACGTTCGGACCGTATTTGGAATAAGAATTATCAATTATTATGTAGTTATGTTAGTTACTATAAGGCTTTGCCAAAAAGGGCTTTTAAAACGGTTGATGGTATCCATTTTGATGAGAGGGGCTTTTCTCTTGGTGAGTGGGCTGCTAATTGTAGGGCTAATTATGAAGATCATAAATTAAGTGAAAAAAAGAGACTTAAATATGAGGAATTACTTCGATATAAAAGTAATGATGATGCTATATGGGACAAAAAGTATGATTTTGTTTTAAATTACTTTTTGGTTAATAAAGAGCCTATTCCTTCTTATTATGTTGGAAGTGATGGCGTACAATATGGTATGTGGTATGCTAAACAAAAACAGTACTATCGTCAAGGAAAATTAACTAATGAGAGGACTCGAAAAATAAAATACTTAATTGATATTTACCCTGAAATAAGTAAAAATGAAGCTTGGCTTATGCATTTTAATGATTTAAAAAAGTATTATCAAATTAATATGGATTTACCTGTGGTTAATTATCGTCAAGATTCTGGTTTTTATTTAGGAAAATGGTGGAGACATCAGTTAGATAAATATACCAATAATAAAATAGAGATTGATAAATTACAATATATTAAAGAGATTTATAAGATGTTAGATGAAATTAATAAAAGAGAAGAGACACGATGGGTTAGTAATTGTTATATGCTAGTTCTTCTTTTGATGGGTATGGTTGATGATACTGAAAGCCTAAACATAAAAACGATAATAAATTGGTTTTCTAGTCAGTTAAAATTATATAAAAATAATGAATTACAGGGAAAACAAAAAGAAATATTTGCAGGACTATTAGATAATATATATGGTGATAGCTATAGTGAAAGCGAAATATCTAATAATGTTATAAAGCTTATTAAGAAACAAGAATACTAATACTCTTGTTTTTTTTTTCTGTTTTCGTTATAATTAAGTGTAGATAATAAAGGTGGTGCTTATGAGAAAAATAATGGCTAGTATTGATATTGGTTCTTCTTTAATAAAACTAGTTGTTGGTGAAATAAGCAAAAATGGTAGTTTAAATGTTTTAGCTTCTTCTTGCGGACCAGCTCTTGGGGTAAAACATTCTTTGGTTGTTGATCCTGAAAAGTTGTCTAGAAGTTTAGGAAGTGTTTTCCAAAAATGTGAAGAGGCGTTAGGCCAAAAAATATCTAAAGTTATTTTATGTGTTCCTTCTTTGGGGTGTGATTTTTTCATGAGTGAAGGTTCCACCACAATTGTTAATGAAGATGGAATGATTCATTCTGCTGATGTTACCCATGCATTACAAGGGTGTACCTATAATAAAGTAGAGGATGATCAGGAAATAGTTAGTATTAAAGCTACATCTTATAAAGTTGATGGAGAAAAGATAAGACGTAGTCCTGTTGGTATTGAAGCTCAAAATTTAGCTGTTCGAGCATTGGTTGTAACAGTACCAAGAAAGAATATTTTGCCATTTATTAAATGTTTAGAAAAAATTGGGGTTGAAGTGATAGATTTTTCATTAGGAATAATTGGCGATTATTATGAATTTCAAAAGGGAATGATGAAGGATAGTGTGGGGGCTATTGTAAAAGTAGGTTATTCATCTACGGAAGTGGCAATCTTTAATAACGGTTTACTTACCAACACTAAAGTGTTTAATCTTGGAGCGATTAATTTGCTAAAAGATATAATATATACTTATCATTTAACAAAGAATGATGCCCGTGATGTACTTAATAAGTTAACTAGTGTTAGTACTCATAATTCTAATGGAACGGCTAGGCTAAAATTTACAAATACTGAAGGAAAAACAGTTGAAATTAATGATTATGAAATCGCCGAGATTGTTTCTTCAAGGTTAATTGAAATCCTAAAAATAGTAAAAAAAGAAATAAATCACTTAACAAAAAAAGAAATTCATTATATAATGTTATCAGGTGGAGTATCTGAAATGCCATCATTTTCTCTTTTAGTAGAGGAAGTGTTTGGCCATGAAGCTAAAATTGGTGAGTTGAAAGAATTAGGTGTTCGAAGTAATATTTACTCTTCCTGCGTAGGACTTATTAAGTTTTACGATGAAAAGTTAAGTTTAAAAAATCAAGATTATGGTATTTTTGATGATGATGAATTAGAAGTATTAGTAAACTCTTATACGAATGGTGCTTCTAGTGATCGCTCAATACTTAGTACATTGTTTGGTTATTTTTTTGAAAAATAAGGAGGATAAAAGATGGATAATTTAAAAATAGATCCTATTGCTAAAATAAAAGTTTTTGGCGTTGGCGGTGGTGGTAATAACGCGGTTAACAGGATGATTGAAGAAGGTGTCCAAGGTGTTGAATTTTATGTTGTAAATACTGATTTACAGGTTCTTAATGCATCTAAGGCTGAGAATAAAATTCAAATTGGGAAAAATATTACAGGCGGAAGAGGTGCTGGTTCTAATCCGGAAGTTGGAAGGGAAGCTGCGCTAGAAAGTAAGAAAGAAATTGAAGAGGCTGTTAAGGGCGCTGATATGGTGTTTATTGCTTGTGGACTTGGTGGTGGAACGGGAACTGGAGCTGCTCCTATTATTGCCGAGATTGCTCAAGAAGCTGGAGCTTTAACTGTAGGTATTGTTACTAAGCCATTTAGATTTGAAGGAAAAAGAAGGATGGAGTACGCTATTGTTGGAGCTGAAGAGTTAAAGAAACATGTCGATACTTTAATCATTATACCTAACGATAGATTAAGAGAAATAATTGATAAGACAACTACATTTAAAGATGCATTTAAGGAAGTAGATAATGTATTACATAGAGGTGTTCAGTCTATCTCTGATTTGATTGCGGTTACAGGTATTGTAAACCTTGACTTTGCTGATATTAAAACTGTTATGGAAAAGAGTGGTACTGCTTTAATTGGTATTGGTATGGGTATTGGTGATAATAGAGCTGTAGAAGCTGCAAGACAAGCTGTTTCTTCTGCTTTACTTGAAACAACTATTGATGGAGCAACTGATGCTATTATTAATATTACTGGAGGAGACTCTCTAACACTATTTGAAATTGAAGATGCTGTAGAAACTATTAGGGAAGCTGCTAATAGTGATATTAATATAATATTCGGAGCTATACCTAATTCAAATTTGACTGATGAAGTAATTGTTACTGTTATTGCAACCGGTTTTGATGGCAAAGATAAAGATAATGATGAAAAAGATGATGAACTTCCTAAAAGAAGATCGGAAATAGATGATGACGATACTAGTGAATTTGATATTCCTTCTTTCTTGAGAAGCAAAAATAATTATTAAGAAGATTTATCTTCTTTTTTTTATCATCTTGTGCTATACTTTATTTAGAATAGAGGTTTATTATGGACAATAAGAAACGCGGATTAATATTATTAGTATTTAGTATTATTTTGGTTACTGTTGGAGCTACATATGCTTATTATGAAGCTGTAGTTCATGGAACAGGTAATACGAATGCCGAATCAAGTGCTCTTACTGCTACTTTAGGTGAGGTTGAGTTTAACGGGGTTAGTACTTTTGATACAAGTACGCTTACGGATATTTATCCTGGGTTTATAGGTATTCAATCTTTTACTGTTTCTCCTTATCGAGATGGTTATGGCGTATATGAAATAGACGTAGAAGCAACTGTTCCTGCGGAATTTGGAAGTGATATAAAACTTACTCTTTATAAAACTAGTGATAATACTAATAATTATCTAACGAGACAAGAAGGCACTTTGACTCAGAGTAGTATTGGCTTTTCTAAACAAGATTTATTAACGATTGTTGGTGATTTAGAAAAAGTGTATGAAGGTAATTTATCAACTACTAGTTTAGGAATACTAGAACAAGTTGAATTTAATATAGTTGAAAACGAATTTGAAAACCCTGATACAACACCAGATGGATACTATACATATTATGCTGTATATGAATACCTTGATAATGGCGTTCAAGATGCCCAGGAAGGTCTAGATTTTAGTAGTAAAATAACTGTTAGGTATGTTGCTGAAAAAACTTTTATTCCGGTTAATGGAGCTCGATTCTTTGCTAATTTAGCAAGTTCCGGTGAACAGAGTGATTTATATTATGATGAGAGTTCTGGTAGTTATTATTTTTCACCAGATAGTCAAAACAATTATGTTTATTTTAATAATCAAATGCCTGAGATTGTTAATGGCTATGTTATTAATTATAATGATATGGTGAGGGGAAATTTTGAAAGTGAGGAGAGTTGTCTTGCTGATGGAAGGGATGGCCCTCGTTTAGGCGATTTTACTTATCGGTGTGTACAAAGTAGTGAAGGTGGTTATGATTTGCTTGTATCTGGTTATAGTACAGATAGTTTTGTTGAAACCAGTGAAGAATGTGAAATGGAATTAGGTGAGTGGCCTTCTGAATACAGTTCTTGTATTAATAAGTCTATACCAGTGGGCTGGAAGGTTATTGCAATAACTAATAATGAAGTTAATCTAAATGCATCTACATCGTTAAAATTGGTTCCTCTTGATATTGAGGCACAGAAAATGCTTAGTGATGCTTATAATACTAATTTTGGGATTGGTGATTACATAGCTTTGGATAGTGAGGTTTTAATAACTGGGGGGGACGGATCTTTTGAAAATCCATATCGGTTAAGTATTGAAACACCAATAGATGTTCTTTATTCTTGGGGCAAAATTAATGTGAATAATCCTGGGGTATTAGATTATCATCAGTTGGGTGATAATTATCATGGAATTTTTATAAGAACTATTAAAAACAATCGAAATGTTTGTATCATTAAGAATGACGAACCTGTTTGTCTAGATAAATCTGCAGACGAAGATGTGTTATACGATATTTTTGGGATTGAAAACTGTACTGTTGGACCTATGAATGCAAGTATTTTTGCTGATATTAGACCTTCTTTATTACCTAATGTGGATAATGATGGTTATTCTTTATCGAAAGTTAATAGTTTAGAGTATAGTGGTATAGTGTGTCAAAATGAAAGTTATCGTTGTGAAAGAAATGGCTGTATCACTACTGAAGGATATTATTGTAATTTTAGTGGCTTTTGTAGCTATAATTCTCATGGAGTAATAGGCGATGACTTAACGTAGTATTTATATAAATGACTAGGTAACTAGTCTTTTTTTTGTGGTGTTAGCCCAGTCTATTATTTCTTTTTTTCTTATACTAGTTATGAGGAGGAAATGGAAT
>CACXCK010000044.1 GCA_902766135.1 uncultured Erysipelotrichaceae bacterium | reverse complement strand
CCGTAATCATCGTACATGGCATGGCCATCTACAGTGATACTATTTTTCTTTATAATTACTTTAATCATTATTTAACAATTTTCTTAATCGTAACTTTAGTATATGGTTGTCTATGACCTTGAGTTTTACGATATTTTTTCTTTGGACGATATTTGAATACAACAATTTTTTTCTTTTTACCATGTTTTTCAATCGTACCAATTACTTTTGCACCTTTTACTGTTGGTGAACCAGTTTTACCATCAACGTATAATACTTCAGTGAATTCTACTTCACTTCCTGCATCATTTGGTAATTTTTCAACATAGATAACATCACCTTCTGATACATAGTATTGTTTACCACCGGTTACAAATATAGCTTTCATTTCATACCTCCTTACATTTTAAGACGCGCCATTAAGGTACACTTTTGTGTTTATAACCTTTTACGAGCGGTTTTATAAAAGCTAATGCCTAATAAAACAATATGATTTTACCAAATAAATAAAGGCTTGTCAAACTATTTATAGTGATTATTTAGTAACTCATGCTCATTTATAAAATGATTATTTTTGTAGAAGAAATGCCTTGTGTTTATTTTTAGTACTCTTCTATCCAAATTAAAGTGATTTCTAATTTGTTTATAGGGATAATAATTTAAATATCTTTCTAAGTAAAATCTTTCTAAATAATAAGATTTTTGCTTGAATAATAGGAGCCATTCTACTAAAAGAACGGAGGATATGAAGAGAAGTTTCCCGATTAGAACTTGATAAATGATGAACAGTATTAGAAATACTAGTGATAAATAGTAATATATTATTAAGGAGTTATGATACGAAAAAAAGGATGTTATTAAATCCATAAAGAGATGACTTCCATCTAGCGGAATAAGAGGTAATAAATTAAATAATATGATAGTTAAATTATAATTCCTGTTAGTCGGGTCTTTAATGAATAAAAAAAGAAGTAATTGCATTAGAACCCCTGAAATAGCTATTAACATATCTTTTTTTATACTAGAGTTTAAAGGTTTATCAATTTTTGTTATTCCCCCAAAAGGATAAATATTAACACTTATAATGTTATAGCCTAGTAATTTGGAAGTTATAACATGACCTGATTCATGAACTATGATTATTAAAAATAAAATAATGACTGGTTTAAAATAACCACATAAGAATGATATAAGAAATAAAACGTAGGTACTCGGATGGATATTAAGCTTCGTTAATATATTCTTCATATGATAAATAATTATTTTCTTTCTTTAAAACTAGATAGTAATGATCTTCTTCTGTATTACCAATGATACTTCCTTTTTCAATATAGTCATACATCTTGTAATTTATATCAGTTATTCCACCATACCATATGTCTACACCATCAACTCCTTGAATGATAGCAACTTTACCAAAGTGTTCTTTTTCTCCTAAATAAACTAGTAAACCACTTTGAATGGTGTTTACTGGCTCACTCTTGTTACTGGAAATACGATAGCCATCATAATATTTTTCTTTGGATGAAATAAAAGATGGTGATGATGAAACTGAAGAAATACTTCCTGTTTTAGGAATAATACTGCCAAAATACTTTTCGTAAATATTGTTTATTTTAGTAAATAACAGGCTATTTTCAAAGATATTTTCTTTAAACCATTGTTTATTATTATCATCTAGTTTAAAGAAAATGCACGATAAAAGGATAAAAATTATACTAAGTAATACTTTGGTAAATGATTTACTAATGTTTTCCTTTTTTTGTAGTCTACGGCGATGTCTTTTTAGAACTTTTTCAACGTTATCCATTTTATCACCCATTAAAGTATATGAAAATAATCAGTTCTTATGAACTGATTATTTAAGTAGTTTTTTGTAAATGATGGAAGCTATTAATGCCCCGATTAATGGAGCAATGATAAATAGCCACACTTGTGATAGGGCTTCACTTCCTTCAAATATTGCTGGGCCTAAGCTTCTTGCTGGATTAACACTTGTACCAGTAAAAGGGATACCAATTAAATGAACTAATGTTAATGTAAGACCGATAATTAGGCCAGTGATATGACCGTTTTCTTTACGATCGGTAACGCCTAGTATTGTTAGAACAAAAACAAATGTTAATGTAGCTTCAACTAGTAACGATTTTAAAATGTCACCATCTAGTAATCTTGTATCATAGTAGTTAGCACCTAAAGTTTCAAATGATCCCAAGAAGTAGCCTAGTAAGGCTGCACCTATAATGGCCCCAACAACTTGAGCAATTACATACTTAGCACATTCCTTCCATTCCATTTTTCCAGCGAAAGCCATACCAACTGAAACAGCGGGATTAATGTGACACCCAGAAACATTACCGATTGAATAAGCCATAGCAACAACAACTAAGCCAAAAGCTAGGGCGATACCTACTGTATTACTTGTTAGTACAGCAACACCGCAGCCAAATAAAACTAGTAAGCATGTACCGATACATTCTGCGATATATTTTTTCATTTTTACCTCCTATTTAAATTATATCACGTATAATGTATTTAGTAAATTGATGAAGTTGCTAATTATCAGTTTACTAGTATAATATTATTACTCTTTTTTAGAGTAAATTTATGCGATTGAGTTAAGGCAGATTATATCAGGAGTTT
>CACXCK010000043.1 GCA_902766135.1 uncultured Erysipelotrichaceae bacterium | reverse complement strand
TGTAGTACAACTTGATTGGGCAAGTAACTATGAAAATAATTTAGTAGGAAAATATACGTGTAAGGGAACAAGTAAGTATGATAATAAGACTATTAGATGTGGTACAGCATATAGAGTAATAGATACAACAACAAGAACAAATTATATGATATCAGAGAATCTAACTGGAGGAAGAACGTCTATTGGAAGTATAAATATAGCAACAAGTTATACATATGATGGAACAAACTATACATTAACAAGTCCAGTTAGTATTAGTGCAATGGAATGGTATAATGGATATGGAAGCTTTAATAACTATTATTATTGTGGTGATTGGAACCAGACAACATGCACTGATTTAAGAAAGATAACAAGTACAAGTCAAACTAGCTTTGGACCAACTATAATAGTTAATAATAACAATAATTATTATTATGGAAGTTCATTTGCATATGATGAGAGACAATCAAGACCTTATACATTAACAGATACGGTACAGTTCTGGGATATAACAGATAGCTCAAACATAACAAGCTTAAATACCCATCATTATACATGTTTTTATGGAGCAGATAATACATGTGATGAATTATATTTCGTGTATAATATAGATAGTACAACACCGTATTATATAAAACTAAACGGAAATGAAACAGTTAGTGATGCATTAGATAAGATGCTAAGAAATAATAATATCAATGTAAGGAACAGTCATATAAAGGGAGTAATAGATTATTGGTATAAAGAGAATATACTAGGTACAACTTACGAAAGCTACTTAGAAGATACAGTATTCTGTAATGATAGGACAATAGATGATTTAGGAGGATGGAGTGAGACCGGAACACTTGGAGCTCTAAGATTTAATGCCTATAATGATAAATATTATTTAAAATGCTCAAATAAGAGAGATGCGTTTACGGTAAGTGATGGAACATATGGGAATGGTAGTTTAATCTATCCAATAGGTCTTTTAACGCAAGTAGAACATAGTTTAATAGGAAATTATACTGCAAACAAAACAGGGGCTTATTACTGGGCTTCGGCGCCTAACTATTTCGGCAGCGCCGGTGCTCTCGGGCGTCACGTGTACACGTCAGGTGGTTGGAACATCACTAACTTTGTGAACAATGCTTACGGCGTTCGTCCTTCCATTTCTCTTCGCCTAGGCACTAAGTTTATTTCTGGAGGAGACGGAAGTGCAAGCAATCCTTATGAAGTAGATATGGAAAGTTAATCTTTCCTTTTTTTATTTATTTGTGATATAATAAATAATAGTAAAAGAATAGAGGGAAAATATGGATACAATAAAAATAACATTACCGGATGAATCTGTAAAAGAATATCCTATTAATACTAATTATTATGAAATAACTAAAGATTATGCTAGTAAACATAAAATAGATGTTTTAGCAGTTAGAATAGAAAATGAAGTATTTTCATTAGATCATAAAGCTACTAAAGATGAAAAACTAGAGCTCGTTGATGTCACTGACTTAGCAGGATACAAAATGTATCAAGCAGGTCTTAAATTTCTATTTATGGTTGCTGTTAAAGAACTATATGAAAATGCTAAAGTATCATTCCTTCATAGTGTTCCAAGAGGAATTCTTTCAGAAATTGAGATGAGTCAAAACTTAACTCATGATGATATCCGACGTATAAAAGCAAAAATGGCTAGTATTATTGGCCAAAAAGAAAGAATTATAAGATACAATGTTGATGTTAAAGATGCCTATAAGTATTTTATGAATCATGATGAAGTAGAAAAAGCCAAAAATATTCAAGTCCTTCCAAATGAAGTTATAACTCTTTATAAATTAAGAAATCACCTAAATTATTTTTATAGTAATATGCCATATGATACCTCTGTTCTAAATCGTTTTGAATTAGTATTTATTGGCCGTAATAGAATTGTTCTTGTATGTCCAAATGTTGTAAGTGGAAGACGTGTTCCAGAATATGTTCACTACGAAAATATTGTAGTTAACTTTATGGAAAGCAAAAAATGGCTAAAAACAATGAACACTCCTTACTTAGCCGATTTAAACCTTTTAGTAACAAAGTCTAAAATTAAAGAATTTATTGAATCTAATGAACTTGCCTATACCGAAGACTTAATGGCATCAAGAGATGATATTTTAACCAAAAGAGATGTTCGTGTCATCTTAATCGCAGGACCATCATCAAGTGGTAAAACTACTACTATGAGGCGCTTAAGTTCACTATTCATTAGTAAAGGCTATGAAACAGTAACAATTTCTACAGATGACTTCTTTGTAAATCGAACAGACACCCCTAAAAATGACAAGGGAGAATATGATTATGAATGTTTAAGAGCTATTAACTTAGAACTATTTAATAGCACCATTAAAGACTTATTAGACGGCAAAGAAGTTGAATTGCCAGAATATGATTTTGTCTCTGGTAAGAGTATTAAAAAAGGTAAAAAAATCAAACTAAAAGAAAATAGTTTCTTATTTATTGAAGGACTACATTGTTTAAATGATGAATTGACACCATTTATAGATGATAAATATAAATATAAAATATATCTAAGTCCCTTCATGCCAATGTCTATAGATCGTCATAACTACATTTCAACATTAGACTTAAGACTTATAAGAAGAATGGTAAGAGATAACCGAGATCGTGGTAAAAGAGTAGATAGCACCATTAAAGAATGGCAAGTAGTAAGAAATGGTGAAGAAAAATATATCTTCCCATACGTCTACCAAGCAGATAGGATTATTAACACCGCACTTTCATATGAATTAGGCGTGTTAAAAACATATGCAAATCCACTTTTATACAGTGTAGGTATCGATAGTCCATATTATAATGAGGCAAGAAGATTAATACATTCATTACAACCATATTTTGATATTCCAAGTGAATATGTACCAAATAATTCCATTTTAAGAGAATTTGTAGGATAGGAAAGGTGATTAAATGATAAGAGTAGCAATTAATGGTTTTGGAAGAATTGGGCGTTTAGCCTTCCGCAGTATTGTAACAGGGGTAGACTTTGACATAGTCGCAATTAATGGCCGTGGTTCTGTCGAAGAAATGGCCTATCTTCTTAAGTATGATACAACTTATAGAAGATTTCATGAAGATGCCATCACAAATGATGAAAAGAATATTATAATTAATAATCGCAAGAAAATACCAGTATTTAACGAAGATGATGCAATAAACTTACCTTGGAAAGAACTTAACGTTGATTTAGTAATTGATTGTACAGGAGCATATACAGAGTATGAAAAAGCTATGTCACATATTAAAGCAGGAGCCAAAAAAGTTTTAATATCAGCTCCAGGCAAAGGAGAGATGAAAACTATTGTCTATGGTGTTAATGATGACACCTTAGATGGTAGTGAACAAATAGTCTCTGCTGCTAGCTGTACAACTAATTGCCTTGCTCCAGTATTAAAAGTTTTAGATGATAATTTTGGCGTTGAAACAGGATTTATGAGTACCATTCATGCGTACACAAACGATCAAGCAACCCTTGATGTTAATTACAAAAAAGATTATCGTTCAAGAAGAGGAAGAGCTTGTGCTCAAAATATCATTCCAACATCTACAGGAGCAGCTAGTGCTATTGGTAAAGTCTTACCTAACTTAGAAGGCAAGCTAGATGGTCAAGCATATCGCGTTCCAACTAGTGATGGTTCTATGATAGATTTATCTCTTAAACTAACTAAAAATGTAACTAAAGAGGAAATAAATGATGCATTCATGCGTAATCGCAGTGAGATATTAAAAGTAACTCACGACCCCGTTGTCTCAAGTGATGTTATTGGTCAAAAAATTGGCGCTTTAGTAGATCTTGATTTAACTAAGGTATTACCGAGTGGCTTAGTTAAAATAGTCGCCTGGTATGACAATGAAATGGGCTATACTTCTCAAATGATGAAAACTGCTAAAGAAATGTTTAAATAGACTGCTTGAAATAGTAGTCTTTTTCTATTATAATTAATAATAGAGGCGTAGTAATGTGGGGTACAATACTTTAAACAATAATTATTGGTTTAAAAATTGGAAAAATGATCAACTAAATAAGAGCCAAAATGCCCTAAAAACATACATGAATAACTATCATCCAACTAATTATGAAATAGAAGAAGAAAAGGAGTCAAAAAGATGGAAAAAATAGAAACTGCCATAAGACTAAAATTTAGCGAGTTAAAAAGAGAATATAAAGATATTGAAAAAAGAATAATTAGCTTAAAGAATGAAGAAGAATACTTTGCTACCAGAGACGTTTTGACCCCATCTTCAAAAGACATCGAAGTAATTAATAATTATTTACCAACCAGTACTATTAAAAAGATTTCAAAAGATGAGAGCGTTGAAACTATAATTAATCGTGCTATAAGACTAGCAAAACATTTTGAAAAAATGAGTAAAGCTTCACAAATAATAAATATAAAAAATGAACTAACAGCTTTATATAGCGAAACAAAAGATAAAATATCTTTGTTAATAGTAGAACTTGAAGAAAAGAAGAAAAAAATTGATTCCCAAATGCTAGCTGTAAAAGAAGATGACGATTTACTAAATAAAGTAGCATCTAACACTATCTTAAATGCAGAAGATTTAGAACATCTCCATGAATTAATATATAAATATAACGTTATTATTGACGATGCGCTAATTGAATCACTAATTGAACTTGGTAAAAAGATAATTATCAATGAGTTAACATCAAAGAAAACAATTAAAGAGTCAGAACCGTTAGCCGAAACAATTATTAGTGACGAGGAAAAAGAAGAAAAAAAAGAAGAACCTCTCAAAACAATCGAGGATATTAGAACAGAGTATGCTAAATTTTTAGATAATCATGAATACCAAGCTATGGATGAAGAATTGTTTACCGGTGTTCAAAAGTGTTTCAGTTGGATGACTCTAAATAACGGAACAAATATTACGGAAATAAACGACATCAATGAAATGTTAAACAGTAATGAAACAGCAATAAAGAATAGTGAAGAATTATTAGATTATCTGGATTTAATTCATGAAAAAGAAACTATTTCATATGTCTTCCTATGTCTTTTTAAATCTGCTTATGAGGAAAAAGATTTAAATCGTGTAAAAAATCTTTTAAACATTTATCAGAACACATCATTAGATTACTATTCTACATGTAGCAAAGAAATACTCGTAACAGATGAAATTATTAGAAAAAAATTAGAAGAAAACTACGAAAAATGGAAAAACTTAGATAATTCTCACAAAAATGATAATATGGATCAAGTTTTAGAAATAATTAAAGAAGAGAGAAATGACGCTAATAAAGAAAATTATTTATATTATGAATTATTCCTATTAAAAGAAAAGATTAACGCATTAGTAAAGCAACCTAATAAAAATAAAAAAATAGAAGAATTATATAAAGAATCTATAAGCTTATTAAATGAGATTAACAAACTAAATGGCTACGTAATTAATGAAAGAGAAGAGTTAACTGATAACAAACTTATTAGCATGAGTGACAATCTATATCAAAATGGATTTAATAATTATGTCGTTTTCGCCGACTTAAATAATTTTAATGCTTTATTTAATAATATTTTATCTAATCACAAAGAGATAAATATCGAAAATCTTCTAAATATAATGGAACAACTAGCTAATAGAAATATAGATTATATTATGCGTCATTCTAGCAGAGTATTGAATACCAAAAATAAAGGTAATCCATATGGTATTAGAAGAATAAGAAACAGTGGTTTTAGGGTCGGCTTTAAATCACTTGAAATTGGCAAAATAAATGGCCACAACGTCTATATTATTATAAATCCTGTTTATGGAAATACAGATGGTAAAGAAAAAAGTCAAGGTTACCAAAGCAATATTGATTGGTGGCATAGCGAAGAGGATAATCGTGTCAAATGGCTTCTAGAAGCTTTAAATGAAAAGAATAATAAAGAAGGATTAAATGAAAGAGCTAAAGAAACAATATTAGAAGCAATTAACTACTACAAAGAATTAAAAAAATATATCCGTAACGAATCAGTTAATAGGGAAGGAGAAATTACAGATGGACAAGATACAAGAAAAACTATTAAATAACAAAAAAAGAATTGAAGAAGAAATTGTCTCTTTAAAAGAACAATCAATAAATAGTCCAATTATAGGTATTAATAAACTTTTAAACCATGAAAAGTTTAACGATTCTATGTCCTTAAAAAGAGTTTTCCAAAGAATAATTGACTCAAAAGAATTAACAGAAATACTTACCGATGAAGATCGAGAAGAATTAGAATTTTATAAAGATTTAGCAGATGAAGGCCTTGCCCTAGATGAGACTCAACTAGAAACTATTAAAAGAATAACCGTCCCTATTTTTACCTCCTTCCAAAATAATAATAGTAAAATATCTTTATTAAAGGAAAAATTAGAAAGAGTAGAAAAAGTAATCAAGGCTTATGAATCAAAACCAGAACTTGAAACTTATGATTTTTTAATACAATTCTTTAAAGAGAATAACTATTCACTAGAAGAACAATTAGAAATGGTCTTTAGCTTAATAGGAATAAGTCTTAATAAGACTAATCATAAAAGTGATATTAATGAGAATGATTCTATTAACAAAGAAGATCCTATCTCTTTCATTCTAAAAAAATACCCAAAACTTAACAAAGACAATATTATTGATTTGGATAAAGAAGGATTAAATAATTTAATTAGTGTCCTTGAAACATTAGAAAAAAGAGGAATATCTAAGACTGGTGAAGTATTTAAGAAAATATTATCATCTAAAAGCTCTCTTACTAATTTAGCTTTGTATTCTAAACCAGAGTATGTAGAACATGTTGCGGATATATGTGAAAAATATCATTTTGAATTGGCTAGAATAATAAATAAATTAAGTAACGTGTTAATTCATAAGAATATTGATGACAAATCAAAAAGAGTTGGTCAATATGCTATTTTTACAAGTAATATAGCTTTTCTTGAACAAAACAATCCTAAAGTAATAGAAGAAATTATTAATATTAGTCCTAGCTTTATTACAAATGCCTATTTAAAAAATAATTACTTGATTATGCAAGAGGAATACGGTCTATATTCGCCATATGCTGTTGCGCAAAACTCTATTAAAAGAATAGATCAGTTAATTGAAGGAAGTCCTCTAGGTTATCAGTATATTGTTAGAAATCAATCATTCTTTGCTAAGACATATGAAAAAAAATCTAGTTTACTAGTAAAATATTTTGAACAAACTAACAACCCCAAAAAATATATAAGAATGACCCCTAATGGCAATATTGAAATGGCAGGTAAGAGTATTTTATCTCTTCCATTAGAAATTAATGGTGAAACAGTTGTTCCAGAAAAAGTAACAGAAGATGAATTAGAAAAAAAACTAGGCTATATTCCTAATCGTCAACTTATTGAAGAACTCTCTCCAGAATTATTAATACACTATGAATTATTTAAAACAAGTCTTCACCCAGAAAATTATAAGATGGTTGAAAAAAGCCACTACATAAAACAACTTGATGAATTGTATAGAAGCAAGAATGAACCTTACGTTTATATAATAGATGGTACAAGAATATCTCGCCCTAAAGTTATTAGAATATGCGCTACCTTACTTAAAATGGGTAAAGAATTAACACCTGAATGTATAAGATTTGCCTTATCATATGATTCAATCATAACTTTAGAAGATAAAGAAAGAATAATTGAAGCTGCAAATAACTTTATAAATACTAAGGGAGGGCCAAAAAGATGAATAACTTATTAAGAATGGGTTTTACTGAATCCCTTATTAATGAAATGATTTCTAAAAATGATTACGAGACAGTTGAAAATCTAGATTTCAACTACGATAGTCTTACTAATATCTTAAACTTTTTTCAAATAATAGGCATTAAAAATGCAAGAGGTCTATTGATTAACCATATCGATATTTTCTTCTTGGATTTAGAACGTATTCAAAAAAAATTTGCTAAAAAAGGATTAAGTAACTCAGTAAATCTCATAAACGATGATATAGATAATATTGTTGATATCATTTACAATGACGAGGCGTAATATGGAAAATAACACTAAGAAAATAATAATTATTTCTATACTAATAGTTGCCTTTGTTTTAATTGGTGGAACATATTCGTATTATGAAGGTGTAGTTCATGGCAGTGGCAATACCACAATGAATGGAAGTGCCAAAACTTCTACTGTCCAAGATTTGATTCTAAGTGGAACAACTGAAGTCGTAAACCAAAATATGATTCCAGGAGAATCTAGTAATTATAGTTTTACTGTGGCAAATCCCAATAGTTTTTCGGTTTGTTACGGTATCTATTTTGATGAATTAATTAATACCTTCGTAAATGTAGATGACCTAACAGTTAGTATAGATAATGAAAGTGTACCATTTCCTATAGAAAATGGTACTTCAACGATTATAAGTGGCTTAATTGCAGGTGCTAACTCTAATACTGAGCATACACTAACAATTACCTATAATAATAGAACTAATGAAAATCAAATTGATGACATGGGTAAAAGTATAAGTGGTACAATTAAAGCCCGTCCTAGTGTTTGCAATTAGCATAATTAATCAAAATAAGAGTATAGTTATATTATGAAAGACTCATTATATTATAACTATCACATAAAAATAAATGACTTACAAGAATATGAGGAATATTCTTGTTTTTCGCTTTATAATAAAAAGTACTATTTCACTAAAGTTAAAAGAGACTTAAAAGAAATATCAAGTATAATTAAAATAAGTGAAGAATTAATTCTTAAGAGTATTCCAGTATTTCCCATTATAAAAAATATAAAAAATGAGTATATTACTAATGTCTCAAACGATTATTACGTATTATTAGAAGTAACTGATGAGAATAAAGAATATGATTTAGAAAGTATTATTAAAAGAATGGGCAAGCTTTCAATTAAACCACTAAAAGACAATACCAGAAGAGATAACTGGAGTGAATTATGGACTAGTAAAGTAGATTATATGGAATATCAAGTTCATTCCTTAGGAAGAAAATATCCATCCATTGTTAATACCTTTACATATTTCAAAGGATTAGCAGAAAATGCCATTTGCTACTTTAATCACGCCACATTACTATTTAAGAATGATAACGAACTAAAGCTATCATTATGTCATAAAAGAATAAGTTATCCAAATATAAGACTAAATTACGATAATCCCCTAAATTTTGTTATAGATTATGAAATAAGGGATATAGCTTCACTCCTAAAAAGTGAAATGCTTACCAATAAAGAACTAGCTCTTGCCGATTTAAAGTATTACTTAAATACGCGAAAACCAACTCCTAAGGAAACATACTTACTATATGCAAGACTCCTTTATCCATCATACTACTTTGATGAGCATGAAAGAATTATTAATAATTCTAAAGATGAAAAACGTCTTTTAGAAATAACAGATAAAATAACTGATATAGAATCTTTTCTAAAAGAAAGCTACCTATTATTAAATAAATATTACCCCATAGATAGAATAGAATGGCTCTTAAAAAAAGAATCATAAAGTTACATTTACGATTCCTTCAATCTCTGGAATATCTTCCTTTAGATATTCTAAAATATTATCCTTTAAGGTATAATCTTGAAGACCACAATTAGCACAAGCTCCTGTAAGTCTTACAAAAACTATATTATCTTCATATTTAATAAATTCAATATCGCCACCATCCATATTTAAAAATGGCTTTAAATCTTCTATTTCTTCTTTAATTTTATTTACAATCTCATTATTCATAATAACTCCTTTTTAAGTATTATAAATTTTTCTTCTTAACAAGTAAAGAAAAATTAGTTATAATGTATGGGAGCAGGTGATTATAATGAGTAAAAAATATCTAGAAGGAGAGATTGTTAAAGGCGTCGTCTCAGGTCTTGAAAACTATGGTATTTTTATGTCCTTTGATGATGACTACACAGGCCTTATTCACATTTCAGAAATAAGTGACAATTTTGTGAGTGATATATCTAAATATGCAACAATTGGTGATATCATTCCCTGTTATATTTTAGAAGTAGACGAAGAAAATAAGAAGATTAAAGGTAATTTAAAAAATACTGAATATGGCAAAGAAAAAGATGCCCAAATAGATCATGGCTTTGGCCCTTTGAAAAAACAACTTCCTATTTGGATGGAAAACGAATTAAAGAAGATTGACAAAACTTAAAAAAAAGGGTATATTACAAATGAAACACGAAGAACATATAAGTAGTTTTACTAATCTTTTAAAGAGAGATAAGGGTGGTGTAACTTATCAAAGATGGTATTATGAAAAAAGATATGGGAGTGTATGCGATTACTCGCGTTAAGAGTTAAAGAGCCTATTATTAGGAATTAAGGTGGTACCGCGGATTAATGAGTGATTCGTCCTTTACAAGGAGTCACTCATTTTTTTATTAGAAAGAGGTTTAAAATGAGAGAATTATCAGAACAAGAAATAGTAAGAAGGGAAAAATTAGATAATATAAGTAAAATAACTAATCCATATCCAGATTCTTACGACACAAACTATACTATTAAGGATGCAAGAGAGCTTAGTGATGGGGTAAACGATGTAAGAATTGCAGGACGTATTGTTTTTGCAAGAAAAATGGGAAAACTAAGTTTTCTTAAAATTCGTAATATAGAAGCTGCTATTCAATTAGAAATAAAAGTTGACTGTGTTGGTGAAGATAATTATGAATTCTTTAAAAAATATATTGATACAGGAGACTTTATTGGCGCCGAAGGGGAGATGTTTACAACTCAAACAGGTGAAAAAACACTTCGAGTTCATTCCTTTAAATTTTTAGGTAAAGCTCTAAGACCACTACCAGAAAAATTTCATGGCCTAACAGACACTGAAACTAAATACCGTGAACGTTACGTCGATTTAATAATGAATGAAGATTCAAGAAGAATATTCCTAGGAAGAAGTAAGTTCTATGCTTTCTTAAGAGAGTTTATGGCTCGTCATAACTTCCTAGAAGTAGAAACCCCTATTATTCAAACAACAGTTTCAGGTGCCAGTGCCAAACCTTTCTTCACTCATCACAACGCCTTAGATATTGACTGCAACTTACGTATTGCTCCAGAATGTTACTTAAAAGAGTGTATTGCAGCAGGTTTTGATAGAGTATTTGAACTATCTAAATGCTTTAGAAACGAAGGTATGGACCCAGAACACTTACAAGAATTTACGCAAGTTGAATGGTATGCAGCATATTGGAACTATGAAAATAATATCACTTTCTACAAAGAGTTTATGAAAAGTGTTGTTGAATACTTAACTGGTTCATCAGTCATTAACTACAAGGGTAATGAAATAGATTTTGGCAAGCATAGTTGGCCTAGAGTTAACTATGTTGAAAAGTTAAATGAAATATTAGGCTTTGATTTTCTAAGTATCACTGATCCTGAAGAATTAAAAAACAAAGTTGAAGAAAAAGGCTTATTTACCAAAAATGACCTTATAGAATACAAATCAGTCGCACAAGTAATCGATTTTGTATACAAAAAATTAATTAGAAGCGAAATTATTGAACCAACAATTATATATAACTATCCATCAGTTTTAAAACCACTTGCTAGAAAAAATGATGAAGATCCTCGTATAGTTGATGTCTTCCAAGTAGTTGTCTGTGGAACAGAACTATGTAATGCTTATTCTGAGTTAGTTAACCCAAGTATTCAAAGAGATAATTTTGAAATTCAATTAAAACAAAAAGAACTAGGCGATGATGAAACAATGGATTTAGATGAAGATTATCTACTATCTATGGAAACAGGTATGCCACCAATTTCAGGTCTAGGCTTTGGCGTTGATAGACTAATGATGCTCATCTATGATGCTTTATCAGTAAGAGATGTTGTATTATTCCCAATGATGAAACCATTAAATAGAGTAGTAAGAACAAGTGCTAACAAGACAGTTGAACTTAAAAATGTTGTTATCGAACCATTATTTAAAGACTATGTCGACTTTGAAACATTTAGCAAATCAGATTTTAGAGTAGTTAAAGTGCTAGATTGTACAGCTGTTCCAAAAAGTAGCAAACTACTTCAATTTACTCTAGATGATGGCTCTGGTACTAACAGAACTATACTATCAGGTATTCATAAATTCTACGAACCAGAAGAATTAATCGGTAAAACTCTACTTGCAATAACTAACTTACCACCTAGAAGTATGATGGGTGTTGATTCATGCGGAATGTTACTATCAGCTATCCGTCAAGAAAATAAAGAAGAAGCATTAAATTTAATAATGTTAGATGATTCTATTCCAGCCGGCTCTAAATTATATTAAAAAAGCAAAAAAAATTGCTTTTTTTTATACTATTTTCTTGAACCGTGCTATAATAAAGGAGAAGGAGGAAATAAATAATGAAGAAATTTTTTAAAGAACACAGAACATTGATTCATGCCATTAGTTATATAATTATTTTTGGCTTAGTTATTAGCTGGTTTTTTGTTAAAGATGCTGCATGGTATAAACTATTATCATTAGCCTTAATAAACGCTATATATCTAGGTATAAATGCTATATATAATCATAAATGGTTTAAAGAGAATCAACTATTAAAAACACTAATTTGGTTTTTAGTAAACATCATCATCATGTCTTACATATTTCCAGTAGGTTCTTATGGTGCATCTGGAGCATATGAAGTTGATGATACAATGGCAAGATTAGGCCTAGTTCACCTATTCTATGGAATTACATATACAATTGAAAGTTATTCATATCAAATTGGATACTTACTAACAGTTGGAATGTTCTATGGAATTCTTGCTAAATCAGAAAGATACAAATCATTAGTGAATAATTTAGGAAAGAAAGTTAAGTCTCATGAAATATTAAGTATTGTTTTGACAACACTTATCTTTGCCTTCTTAGCGTCATTCTTAAATAACACTTTTGTTTTAATTGCTTTTATACCATTAGCAATTAGCATCTTTAAAAGTGCTGGTTTTGATAGTTTATTAGCATTCACTACAACTTTCGGAGCTATTATGATTGGAGGCATTGGTGCTACATATGGTAACGATGCTGTTCAAGGATTTATGTCATATTTAGCCAATGGTGGTAGCAAAATAAATGTTAATACTGCAATTCTTATTCGTTTTGGAATTCTTGCTCTTGCATATATCTTATTCTTATTCTTTGAAATAATGTATAAGAAAAAATTAGATAGTAAAAAAGCAAAAGAAGAAAGTACATTCGAAGATATATTTGCAATTGCTGAACCAAAAAAGAAAAGTACTAAAGGATGGCCAATCTTTGTTATTTTTGTTATTTTACTTGTTTTGGCTGTTTTAGGTTTCACAAACTGGTATACAGATCCAACTGGTGCCAAAATATTCGGCATTCAAGCCTTCAATAAATTCCATGATTGGTTATTAAAGATTAGTATTGGAAAAGAGAAAATATCATTATTTGGAACAATTATTGGTTCATCACTTCCAAATATTGGTGCCTCACTTGCTACGGCATTTGGTAAATGGTATTTATTTAGTTACTCAACAGTTCTATTTGTAATATCTATTATTGTTGCACTAGTAAGTAAAATGGGCGTAAGCGACTACCTAGATGGAGCTCGCGATGGTTTAAAGAAAATTATGCGTCCAGTGTTATATGTAACACTAGCATATACATCTTTTGCTCTTATCTATTTCGCCCCAATTACTCCAACATTACTAAATATTTTTGGAAATATTGCTGATAATTTTAATCCGTTTATCGCAACAATTCAAGCGTTCATCGCGTCTGTGTTCAATTCAAATTTTGCATACTTAGGATATAGCTTAAGTTACTATCTAGGTTCATTAACTGACAAAAATGGTGATTTAGCATTCTTAATATTTGCATCAATATATGGATTAGTTCAATTTATAACACCAATCAGTACATTCTTAGTACTTGGTTTGTCATATTTAGAACTACCACTAAAAAAATGGTTCCAATTTATTTGGAAATTCTTCGTAATTATGCTAGCTTGCTTATTAATAATATTTACCTTACTAGCATACCTATAAAGCACTTATGTGCTTTTTTATTTTTGTCAAAAAAAAGCATTTAAGAATAAAAATAGCTAATAGAATACATATAATATATAGGTGATAACATGTTTAATAACTATAATTATGAATGTAGTATCATTTTGAAAGAAGCAGAAAAAATATGCCTTCAATTGGGTCACTCTTTTGTAGGCAGTGAGCACTTGCTTATAGCTTTGTTAAAGAAAAGCAAAGATATTAAAAAGATCTTTAATAATTATGGTATATATAGGAATAACATAGAAGAAGCCCTAACTAATTATTACAAAGTAAAAAAGCCTAGAAAAAGTATGCCAATTTACACCCCAATGCTAAAAAGTATTTTACTTTCAGTAAGCTTGGAAGCTGAAAAAAATGATACATTAATAACGCCTATGCACCTTTTATGGGGGATATTAGAAAGTGAAAACTCTCTAGGAACAATTATTCTAAAAAAAATGAATATTCCCTTGAAAAAACTAACCAAGGAAATTGCCCAAAATATTCCTCATCGTCAAAAAAACAATAATGATTTAGAAATATACAAAATTGGTAAAACACTTAAGAATAATAAAACAAATAACTGTGTTGTGAAAAGAGAAAAAGAATTAACCAAAATCATGGAAACACTTCTGAAAAAAGAAAAATCAAATCCTTTATTAGTTGGTAAAGCAGGGTGTGGTAAAACAGCGATAGTGGAGGAATTAGCAAGACGCATAGATAGAAAAGAAGTCCCAGAAGAACTGCTGGGAATAGAAATTATTAATCTAGAAATGTCATCTCTCCTTGCGGGCACTAAATACCGTGGCGAATTTGAAGAAAAAGTTCAAAAGATCATAAAAGAATTAACTGAAAATAAAAACATCATTTTATTTATTGACGAAATTCACTCAATGGTAAATGCTGGAGGGTCAGAAGGGGCTATCTCTGCCTCAGATATCTTAAAACCTTACTTGGCACGAGGAGATATTCGCTTAATCGGAGCCACTACTACTGAGGAATACAATGAATACATAAAAAAAGATAAAGCCTTATGCCGAAGATTTGACATAATTAGTATTGAAGAGCCAAGTCTTAAAGACATGGAAACAATTATGGAAAGAGTTATTCCCATATATG
>CACXCK010000042.1 GCA_902766135.1 uncultured Erysipelotrichaceae bacterium | reverse complement strand
ATCTATATCGTCATTAACAACGTTCATTTCAGCACCATAAAGGACTTTGAATCTGTCTTTGCCTTCTTTGCCTTTATTATATGCTTGAATACCATGATATAAATCAGGGAATGATTGAACACAGTTATGATCAGTAATAGCTACAGCTTTTTGACCTAATGAAGCAACCTTCTTAATTAAACCATCCGCATTTATTACTCCATCCATAGCACTCATCATAGTATGTAGGTGCATCTCTACTCTAGGTGTTTTAGCATCATCATGTCTTTCATCACTTTTAGAAGGGATTCTTTCCATATTGCGAGCAGCAAGTACAAAGTCTTTGGCAAATGTGTCATATTCTACACCACCTTGTACTTTGTACCAAGAACCACTGCTAATATTATCTACTAGAGTTAAATACTCCTTACGATCTTTTTTAAATATTTTTACTAATAAAGAATTCTTTAAATCACTCATTTTTAAAGTAATAATATTTATATTTTCTCTTTCCATAGTATCAATACCAAAAACATAGCCTTCAATAATAACACTTTTAGCACTACCCATAATACTATCAATCTCTACTACATCGCCAGTTATTTCTTTACCCATGAGTAAATTGCCTTCTATTTTTTTAGTTTCTTCTACTACTACTTTAGCATCTTTTTCTTTTTGAATTTCTTCTTTTACAGATGATTGCATAGCTTCATCTAAACTAGTATTTAGTTCATATTCACATAGGCCGGCATTAAGAAGAATCTTTTGGACTTTTTTCCACTCTTTTTTTAACTCTTCAGATATTGCTTTATTACCTACTTGAATAGTAACTATTTCATCATTTAGTTCAATATCTTTTTCTAAAATACTTTTTAAAGATGGTTTTTTATCAGTTAAATTAATTAATATTTCTTTAATAAATTCTAAGATGCTTTCTTCATTTATATTTTCAAAATGATACTTTATTTCACATTTATCTTTGCCATTTATTTTATTTTTACTGCAATTATTTAATTCTTTTACTACACTGTAAGGTAAGAGATTTTTATCTTTAAGTATTACTTCATATAATTTATCGCTTTGATGAAATAGTACTTTTTCTATTTCAGTATTAATTAGACTATTACGATCTATTGGATAGCCTATACTATTTAAAAATCTTTCTAAATCACGAGCCATACATTTAATCCTTTCTAGTTGTTTTATTTATTTCATTAATATTAATTTGATAGTCAGCAAATCTTTTAGCTACTCTTCCTTTTATAGTAACCAAATCACCATCATGAATGTTATTTAGTTTACCATTATCTGTATCAAAGGCTACAAAGGTAGCAGAGCCTGTTTCATCTGAGGCATCAATAAAGGCCATTTTGGAACCAGTTTTAGTGGCTATTTCTTTAATTCTATCTATTAATACTACACACGTAACAAATCTATTATAGCACTCTTCTATTCTATTTAACTTCATTATTCTTGTATCTTGATAAATACTTGACGGATGATTACCTATATAGAAACCAAAACTATCTAGTTCATCTTTACGAAGTTCTTCTTTTGAGTATTCTTCTTTGTTATTTATTGTTGGTTTTTCAATTAATGATTCATCTAAGTCACTAGCTAATGTAGCATAATTAATAGCATAGTCTAAACTATCAATTAAACTTTTCCTGGTGTAACCAAATGAATCAAATGTGCCACTTCTAATTAATGATTCTAAAACTTTTTTATTGATGCTCTTGCCATAAGTTCTAGCACAAAAATCAAAAATATCTTTATATGGTGTAGTACGATGTTCTATTATACACTTACTAGCTTCCATGCCTAAGTTTTTAATAGTTCCAAAAGGTAATCTTATTCCTTGTTTATTGATGATATATTCTAAGCCACTTTCATTAATACTTGGTGGTAACACTTTTATATTGTAACTTTTAATAAGAGAAATATACTCTTTAGTCTTAGTAATGCTGTCTATATTCATATTAAGTAAGTTAGCTAAGTAAAATTCTTTATAATAGTATTTTAAATAAGCCATTTGATAACCTATCATAGCATATGATACTGAGTGGGATTTATTAAATCCATAGTTAGCAAACTTTTCGATTAAATCATAGATTTTGGTTGCTACATCCTGGCTATAGTTATTCTTTGTAGCTCCTTCTATAAACTTTATTTTAGCATTTTCGATGATATCCATCTTTTTCTTGCTGATTCCTCTTCTAATTAAATCGGCTTCGGCAAAAGAAAAACCACCTACAGAAACAAGTATTTGCATTACTTGTTCTTGATAAACAATAATGCCATATGTTTCTTTTAAGATACTTTCTAAGCGAGAGTCTAAATATGTTATTTTTTCTTTGCCTTCTTTTCTTCTTATGAATGTATCTATGTTTTCCATAGGTCCTGGTCTAAAAAGCGCAATAGCAGCAATTAAATCAGAGAATGATGTTGGTTTTAATTTCTTTAAAAAATTAGTCATACCAACTGATTCAAATTGAAATATTCCTAATGTATCACCTTTGCTAAACATATTTAAAACATTTTTATCATCTAATGGTATTTGATTAAGATTAATCTTTTTATTAGTACTCTTTTCTATTAGTTTAATAATATTTGCTAGAATAGTTAAATTTCTTAAAGATAAGAAATCCATTTTTAAAAGGCCTAATTTTTCTAAGTAATTCATTGTAACGCCAGTTTGTAATTCATTAGAACTATAATGAACTGGTATTACATCATCTAAAGAAACACTTGATATTACTATACCAGCAGCATGAGTAGAAATATGTTTTTTTAAACCTTCTATTTTTTTAGCAGTAGTTACAATATTATTTATTTCTTTGTTTTGAAGCCATTTTTTATTATTTTCGTCTATTAAGTTTTCTTCTAGAGTTTTCTTAGGATCTAGTACACTTGCAAAACTATCAATTATTCTTTGATCGTACTCTAAAGCTTTACCAACTGACTTTATTACTAGTTTACTTTTTAGAGTTCCGAAAGTCATGATAGTGCCGACATTTTGTTCTCCATATCTTTCTTTAACATATTTTACTACTTCTTCTCTTCTTGTTTCTTCAAAATCTATATCTATATCAGGCATTGTTACACGTTCAGGATTTAAGAATCTTTCAAATAATAAATTATATCTTAATGGGTCTACTTCTGTAATACCCAAACTATAACTTACTAATGAACCAACGGCACTACCACGTCCTACACCAACTAAAATATTATTTTTCTTAGCATATTTTACATAATCATAAACTATTAGAAAATAATCGCTGAAACCCATACTATCTATAACATTTAGTTCATATTCTAGTCTCTTACTATACTCTTCACTTACTTTATCATTTAGTCTTTTAAGTAAGCCTTTATGCGCTAGAGCTCTTAAATATTTACTAGAATCTTTTTCTTTATCATATACTGGAATGAATCTTTCACCAGAAGGAATAACAACATTACATAAGTTTATAAATTCTTCTGTTTTATCATCTGTTACTTCTATTTTTTCATATTCTTCAAATGAATTTTTATTGTAATCTTCTCTATCTATTTCTCTTAATGTTGTATTATCATTTATAGCTTTTAAAAGATTTATTAATTCTCCATCACTCTTGGTAAAGCTTTTTAAAAGTGGAGCAAAAATAACTTTGTCCGTTATTACTAAAGCATTATTCTTTTCATAGTCTGTTTCATATCCAATATAAGTATCTTGGCATATACTTTTAATTTCTTCATAATTACTAATATTATCATAGTTAATAATAATACATAGATGGTTACTATACTTTTCTATATCAACCATACTTAGAGTATTCTTTTCTTTTAATGTATGGATTTTAAGAAGAGATTTATATCCTTCATAATCTTTGGCATAAATAGATAGTTCTATATCATTAATAGTTAATAATAGACCTATAATGGGCTTAATATTATTACTTGTACATGATTCGTAAAACTCCATTACGCCAAATAGATTGTTATCACATATACCACATGTATTTATTTGATTAACATTTAAGTATTTAATTAGTTTTGGAATAGTAATCATGCTACCCATTAATGTATAGTCAGTCATAATTCGCATTGGTTTAAACATGTTTACCACCCACCTTATAAAAATATTATAGCAATTAATTAAGAGTTTGGCTATAAAAAAACTAGTGATTTAACACTAGAATTTTTAATCTAAACTAAGTGTATATGGATTTGTTGATGTTCCACTTCCACCAGTTCTTTCAACCGAAGATTTCAAAAACAAGGCCGGGCGAACAGAATAGTCATAGCCGGCATCGTAGCTGTAGACACGCCCGCCTGAAACCACGTAGAACACACGGTTATCACGGGAGGAATACGCACCCGGCGACAGGGTCCATTGATATGTTGAAGTTTTATACAACCAGTCATTTGTGTAACAATTGTTGGTATCATAATTATAAAGATTGGT
>CACXCK010000041.1 GCA_902766135.1 uncultured Erysipelotrichaceae bacterium | reverse complement strand
TTTAGTATGTAAGAAAGATAACTTATTCTTAGCTATATTTAATTCTTTGATGCATGAATAATATTTAATTTTCTTTTTATCTAATACTTTAATTAGCTCTTTTTCTAGATTATTATAAGGTCCACAATTAAATACTACCTTTTCTACTTTAAAATTATTTACTAAGTTTATAGCTTCTCCCATATGATCGTAATCGCCATGTGATAATATCAAAGAATCAATCTTTGAAATACCTAGTGAATGTAAAAAATCTCTAATACTAGCTGCTAAAGAATTAGATTTACTATTAACTATTCCACCTGTATCAATTAAAGCAACATACGTCTTTCTAGGACCAATATAAAGAGCAGAATCACCCTGTTTAACATCCAAGTAATAAAAGGTAGAACTACTATCAAAAAAAGGCCTAAAAAGAATAATTATAATAACAATAATAACAGTCACTAAATATTTATAGCCTTTTTTTATAAAAAGCAAAAAAAACATATAATACAAAATCCAATAATAAAAAGGAATCTTACTAATAACTACATTGCCAAAAGTAATTTGTGCAAAAAAAGAAGTTAAAAAAGAAAAAAAAGTAATAACAAAATTTAATAAAGTATTAAAAACTGGTATTAATAAAGAAAGCAAAAGAAAAGGATATAATATATAACTAACAAATGGAATAAAAAACAAATTCCATATAATAGATAAAATATTAATTTGATAAAAATTAGAAGCAGTAATAGGAATAGAAGCCATAAAAGATAATAAGGACATTTCTAATAAATCAATCAAGTAATTACTCCTCTGCTTTTTAAAAAGAAAAATAAAACCAATTAAAAAAGAATACTGAAATCCTATATTAAATAAATACCACGGTCTAAAAAGCAAAACCAATACTAAAACATAGAAAAAAACAAGTTTAGAAGATATATTAAAATCGAAACTTTTAAATAAATAAGTTAAAACAGCCCTTAAGACAGAAGCAGAATAATTAACCAAAAAAGCATATAAGAATAAAATTAAAGCAATAAGCCCCTTTTTAACCCTTTTTAGGCGTTTTAACAAGAATTCTAATATCTTCACAAGCATATTAACATGTAAGCCAGAAATAGCAAATAAATGGCTAATACCAATTGCTCTAATACTTTCCAAATCCAAATAAGAAGTATTACCTAAAATCATTGCCTCTAAATAAGGACTATTAGGCATATCATGAATTTTACGTTGAATATATTTTTTAATAGTATAAATACCTCGAGATTCTTGCAAAACAATAATATCTTTAATATTCATAGTTAAATTAATATTTTGTCTTTTTAAATACATCTTATAATTAAAAGTATTAGGAATTGTATTATTACTAGGTTCTTCCAAAATCCCGGTTATCTTAACATAATCATGTTCCTTTATTTCTTTATTCCCATAATAATATCCTAATACTTTTTCTTTACCATTAATTAAAATAGTTTGTCCATCACTCCCGTTTTTAACGCTTAAAATCCTTCCTTCAATAATTGTCTCACCAGGTGTATAGAAAGATTTTTCATGAAAAATATTAAATTCAAGAAGTCTAATAACAAGCAAAAAAAGAAAAATTCCAATAAACAATTTAGACTGTAATATAGTCTTTAATCTTTTCATACATAGCTTGGCCTATGCCTTTAATATTTTTTACTTCTTCAATTGATTTAAATGGTCCACATTTATCCCTATACTGAATAATTAACTTAGCCTTCTCTTCACCAATACCACTAAGAGTTGTTAACTCTTCAATGCTTGCATTATTTAAAGATATTTTTGCATTACTAACATGTCCATCTTGCGAATCTTCTAAAATGGCATCAAGCTTTTTATTTTCTTTTATTTCTTCTTTAGTATAAACAGTAATAACCATCTCATTACTTACCTTTTTACTTAAATTAAGATTACTCGTATCCGCCTCTTTAGTTAACCCACCAGCTAACACAATTACCTCTTGTACAATAGTATCAGCATTAACATAGTATACACCAGGATTAACAACCGCCCCTTTAATGTCAACTACAATTTTTTGGGGTTCACTATTTTCATAAGCTATCTCTTCTCTAGGGCAAGTAAAAGCCTCAGTGGCATTAGCATTCATAATCCATAAAGAAAAAAACAAAACACATAGTATCAAAAGCACAACGCTAATACAAACAAAAGTCCTTTCCTTTATCCAGACAATAACTTGTTCCATAAGCACTCCTTTCTAAGAAGATTTTTTATTTCTTCTAATAATACTTATAGTAAAAAGACATTCATTTCCTCTAAATGAAAAAAAATTTAGTCAAAAAAAAATCAAGAAAATTTTTCTAATAATCTTTTTTCTTGATTACTTTTATTTTCGATTGATATTCTTTCCACAATAAAGAGCATCAAAATAACATTTAAATTAAAACTACCTCCATAACTTAAAAATGGTAATGGAACCCCAGTTAAAGGAATCAAAGCTAAACTTCCCATCAAATTAATAAATAAATGTAACAATAAATATACAAAAGTACCATAGCAAATAATCGAATTCCTTACACTATCTGCTCTTTTACCAATAACAAGTATACGATAAAAAAGAAGAAAATATAATATGAGAATTCCAACCCCAAACAGCAAACCTACTTCTTCCACAATAATTGGAAAAATAAAATCTGTATGAGCTTCTGGTAAATATAAATATTTCTGTGATGAATTACCAAGTCCTACTCCAAAGAGTCCCCCATTATGATAGGCAATAAAACCATTACAAACTTGATACCCAGTATCTTCCATATATCTTTGACATGGATTTTCAAATTTAAGACGTTGCAATTGAGTACTATTAAGTATTTCAGTACCACTATAAAGAAGAACTACAAAAGCAATAATTAATCCAAAGCCAAGATATTTTAGCACGTCTAACTTGCTCTCTTTCGGAAAAGGAATTTTCAAAAATATTAAAAATACTATCCCTGCAATAATCATAGCCCCACCAAAATCTGGTTGCATAGCAACTAAAATAAAAATTATTACAGCCAACACTATCGGAAACAAATAATAAGTCCAAAAATACTTCTTCTTTGTCATTTTATCATAGTAAACAGCCATATAAAGAATAAGAGCAGATTTAGCAAACTCAGTAGGCTGTAAATTAAAAAAACCAAGATCTAACCAACTCTGAGCTCCACCAGCTATAACTCCCATACTAAAAACAAGTATAAGTAAAGCTAACACCAGCATAACTCCTAAAAAGGCAAAATATCTATATTTCTTAGTAGGAATTCGTAAAATAAATAATATTCCAAACATCCACCCAACAAAAAGGAAAATTAACTGTCTAACAAAAAAGAAAGATGTTGATACTTTATATCTAAGAATAGTAGAAACACTAGAAGAACTATAAATAAAAACTAAACCTACAATTGATAGAATAATCATTATCAATAATAAGCCTTTATCCGTCTTTTGCCATGATGACTTCATATTATCACCTTACTAACATCATACCATAAATATCATAAAAATTAAGAATAATTTTAAAAAAGAATGTAGTATGAATGTCAAAAATTAAAATAATTAATAAAATATAGTAGATAGATTAGGAGGTTAAATATGTATTATTACGGAAATAATGGTTATTATGGAGGAAATTATGGTGGTGGCATGCCTTGTTACAATACCGGTTATGCAGGCTATACACAAGGCTATGGCACTGGTGCTGCAATTTGGATAGTCCTATTCATTCTACTTGTTATCATAATCGGTGCAGGATATAACTTCAATAACAATAATAACTAGGAGGGATTATACCCTCTTTTTTATTGACTTTTTGCCACGTATTTGATACTATATTAAACGTTTATAAAAGGGGATGCACTTATGAAAAACAAAAAAACTTTTCACTTTGGTAAATATGAATATGTCGTATCAGTAAATAGTCGCAAAGTATTAGGATACTTAAATATTCTTGAATACTACATAAATAGCAATATAGAAGAAATAACAGAGAAAAAAATAGACCTTCCTACTCTCATTAAAAGTTATATTGAATACATGTATACTTACTTAAAATACCAAAATATTATCGATTATGAAGAATTCCTAATCGATTATCTTAATCGAAATGTCAAAAAAAACTATATGACCCTACGTAGACAAAAATAATAAAATTTGTTAATATTAAAAAAAAGAGGTGAAACAATGAAATTACCTGACATAACAATATTAGACGAAAAAGAAAAAATATTAAGAAAAAAAAGCAAAGAAGTCTCATTTCCATTATCTAAAGAAGACAAAAAAATGATTAACGATATGATAAAATACTTAACAATGAGTCAGATAGAGAAAGAAAGAGAAAAATATAATCTTCGTGCCGGTATGGGCTTATCTGCTGTCCAAATAGGAGTCTTAAAAAGAATATTTGTAATTGTTGAAGAATTAGACTCAGGTGAATTTAAAAACTACATAGTAATAAATCCTAAAATCCTATCTTATAGCGAAGAACAAATATATGTTGGTGAAGGTGAAGGATGTTTATCAATTAACCGTGAAGTAACTGGTATAGTCCCAAGATATGCAAGAATACGCGTTCAAGCCTATGACGAAAATGGTGCTCCTTACGAAATAAGAGTTCGCGAAGATATATCTATCGCTTTCCAACACGAAATAGATCATTTAAATGGCATATTATTCATAGACCACATAGATCCTAAAAATCCATTCAAAAACCAAGAAAAAATGAGAGAAATATAATCTCTCATTTTTATTTTTTGTCTTCTAGTCTAACACTAACTACCTTTGATACACCTTGCTCTTGCATTGTAATACCATATAAAGTACCAGCATATTCCATTGTTCTCTTTTTATGAGTAATTAAAATAAACTCACTCTTCTCTTGTTCATCTTGTAAGTATTTTCCGAAAGTGTCAACATTAGCTTCATCAAGAGCTGCCTCAACTTCATCTAAAACACAGAAAGGAACTGGATAAACATTTAAAATAGCAAAAAGTAAAGCAATTGCAGTCAAAGTTTTTTCCCCTCCAGAAAGCAAAGCAATACTATTTAATTTCTTTCCAGGAGGTTCAGCAACAATATCAATCCCAGTTTCTAATATATTATCAGGATCAGTCAAACGTAATATCCCATTACCACCTTTAAATAATTTTTTAAAAACTTTAGAAAATTCTCTTTCGATATCTGCAAATGCTTTAGTTAAACGTTCTTTCATTATTTCATCCATTTCATCAATCATCTTATTTAATTCCTCACTAGAACGAACTAAATCATTTCTCTGATCATTTAAGAAATTATATCTAGTACTAACTCTCTCATACTCAGAAATACTCCCTACATTAACATCTCCCAAACGTTCGAGATCTTTCTTCAAACGATGAACCTTACTTCTAGCTAAATCACTTTCAATATCCAAAATATATTCTTCCTTAGCTTTATCATATGTTAAATGATAATCTTCAGATAAAACATTTAGCAAATAATCCATTTTCGTATCCAACTTACTAATTATTATCTCATTATTCTTAAGCTCTTGTTCAATTTTATGATAACTAGCATTTTTCTCTTTATTTTTCTTTTCTAACTCATGTATTTGATTACTTACTGAACTCTTATTATCTTTTAACCAATCAAGTTTCTTATTAACTAACTCTTTATTTACCTCTATAGTTTTTAATTCTTCCATCACAGCTATAACTTGTCTTTCAAAAGTACCTTCACTAATTCCTTCAATACCTTTTATTTCTTTATTTAAATCAGCAATTTTACTCTTAAGACTATCCAAATAGCTTTTCTTTTGGGCAAAAAGTTCATTTTGGGTAATCAACTTTTTATTATATTCTAAAATACTATCCTGAATACTTTCATATTCCTTATTAAAATCATCATACTTCTTACTTAGAATATCTATTTTCTCTTCATTACTTACTAACAAACTTTTCTTCTTATCTAACTCAACTCTATTAGTTCTTTCGTTAACTTGTTTTCTATAATTACCACCAGTAATAGAACCACCAGCATGAACAATTTCCCCATCTAAAGAAACAATACGATACTTGTAATCAATTTCTTTAGCAATACGCTGCATTGCATCAATATTTGTAGCCACAATTACTTGGCCTAATTGATTTTCGATAATATTCCGATACTTCTCATCAAATTCTATTAAATCACTAGCAATACCTTCATACCCCTTAATATCTTTTAAAACATTTATTGTAAAACTATCAATATTACGAGCCTTTATAACATTTAAAGGAAAGAAAGTTGCCCTACCAAGTTCATTTTGTTTTAAATACTTAATTGCCTCTGAAGCAACATTAGCATTATCAACAACAACGAAATTAGCACTTGCACCAAGCGCAACATCAATACCAAGCTCATACTTTTCATCCATTTTAATTAACTGGCCAATTGTCTTATGAATGCCTTTTAATCTTGTATTATTTAAAACATTTTTAACAGAAGATGGCATACCAACATTTTGCTCAATATTATTTAAAAGTATTTTAATACTATTTTGCAAAGATAACTGTTCTTCTTTTAAACTTCTTAATTCACTATTAGTTTTCATCATTCTAATATTTATTAAACTTTCATCTTCGCTTAATTTAGCACTCTCACAAACTAGCTTCTTTTTTTCTTCATTTAAACTATCCAAAGCACTATTTGTAATGCTTTCTTCCTTTTCTAATCTAAGCAATTCTTCCTTAAGTTTAAGAAAAGACTCATCCATTCGCTTTTTATCAACTTCATAATTTTGTCTTTCCATAAGAAGAGTTCTCTCACTAGCAAGCTTTGCCTGGGTTTCATTTAAAGAAACAAGCTGATTATTATAATCATTAATTTTTTCATCAAGCTTCAATAAATCAAGTTGTAATTTTTCCGTTTCGTTAACCTCATTATCACGATTAAATTCTAAGCTCTCCTTTTGCTCATTTAATTCTTTAACCTTTAAAGATGCCTCTTCATACTCCTTGCTCATAAGCCCAATATCATATGTTGTTAATGCAATTTCTAAATCTCTAAGTTCCTCTTTAATATGTAAATATTCCTGAGCTTTAATACTTTGTTCCTTAAGGGGTTCCACATTACTTTTTAATTCATTAATAACTAAATCGACTTTAAAAATATTATCTTTTGTTTTTTCTAGCTTTTTTAAACTTTCAAGCTTTCGATTCTTATACTTTAATACTTGCGCAGCACCCTCAATTAAAACTCTTCTTTCCTGTGGTTTAGCATTAATAATTGAATCAATACTACCTTGACCAATAATATTAAATGAATCATTACCAATCCCACTATCAAGTAAAATATTAGTAATATCTTTTAGTCTTACTTGCACATTATTTAAAAAGTATTCATTTTCACCAGTAGCATATAAAATTCTTTTAATTTCCACTTCGTTTAAATCAGTATTCAAAAAATGTTCAGAATTATCAAAAGTTAATGATACTTCTGCCCTCTTACTAGGCCCTCTTGTTTCACTCCCAGAAAAAATAACATCACTCATTGCCGATGAGCCGCGTAAACTCTTAACTGATTGTTCTCCTAACACCCAACGAATAGCATCTACTATATTACTTTTTCCAGATCCATTAGGTCCTACAATTGCAGTAATATTACTTTTAACTTCTATATCAAGTTTATCTGCAAAAGATTTAAACCCATAAGCTTTTATTCTTTTTAACTTCATCTTAATGAGCCCTTTTCTCTATCGCATCATGCGCAGCGTTTTGTTCAGCTTCTTTTTTACTTTTCCCAACACCAGAGCCATATATGATACCATCAATAACGACCTGTACTTTAAAAGTCCTATCATGAGCTGGTCCCTCTTCACTAATAAGTTGATACTCTAAACTTTGTTTATCAGTTTGTACCATTTCCTGTAAAGTAGATTTATAATCACCCAAAAAATGCGCTCCACTTAACACATAAGGAAGAACAATCTCATCAATATAGTTTTTCGCTACTAAAAAACCACAATCAAGATAAATTGCCCCTAAAACACTTTCAAAGACATCAGCAATTATTGTATCGTTAACATTATTTTTTTGTCCTTCTCCAACACGAATATATTTATTTAAGCCAATTTTTTTAGCATAAGTTGCTAGAGCATTTTCACAAACAAAACTTGCTCTCGTTTTGCTCATATCACCTTCAGGTAAATCTGTGTTTAAATAAAAATATTCACTTGTAATAAGTTCAAGAACTGCATCGCCTAAGAATTCCAACCGTTCATAATTACCAGTATGTTGTTCATTAGCATAAGATGCATGTGTAAAAGCATCTTGCATTTGTTTTTTATTATGTATTGTAATACCATAATTTTGAAAAAAACTTTCCCACTCCATGTTATCACTCTCCAATGTATATTATACTACATAAAAAAGATGTTTTACAAGTGTACTTTTTTTTAGTATAATAATAATAGGTGATGGCTTTGAAAAAAAGTATTATTTTTTTAATTCGTATATATCAAATGCTTCCGTTATCAACTCATCGTTTCTGTCGTTGTACACCGACTTGCAGCGAATACATGATTGAGGCAATTGATTACTACGGTCTAAAAAAAGGACTTAGTCTTGGAATTAAAAGAATAATCAAATGTCGCCCTCACGGAATATATGGCTATCAGCCACTAATAAAGGATGGGATTTATGAAAAAAATAATTAAACTTAGCATTCTATGCTCACTAATTATATTCTTATTTGGATGTAACAAACTAGGTAATCAAACCATATACACAACTGTTTATCCAATTGAATACTTAACAAATAGACTTTACGGAGACCACGCAACAATAGCATCAATATATCCAGATGGTAGTGATCCATCAGATTACCAATTAATTGACAAGCAAATTAATGCATACAGTGCATCAGATGTCTTTGTATATAACGGCACAACAAACGAAAGACAAATAGCCAAAACATTCAGTAACAATAATAGTCGCCTAAAAGTTATCGACGCCGCATACGGTTTAAAATATACATACGGAATAGAAGAATTATGGTTAAGCCCAAGTAACTACCTAATGCTTGCTTCAAACATTAAAGATAATTTAAAAGATCAAATTGGTACCAAATATATAAATGAAGAAATAGACATTAAATATCATGAATTAGAACAAGAACTATCCGTGATGGATGCAAACCTAAGAAGTATTGCTACCAAAGCTAAAACCCAAGGTAAACAAACTATTGTTGCAAGCACTAATACCTTCAAATTCTTAGAAAACTATGGATTCAACGTTTTATCGCTAGAAGATTATCCAATAAGCTCTTCCTCTCTTTCATCATTAAAAGGTGAATTTAACGGTGGTAAATACAAATATATCTTAGTTGAAAGTACTGAAACTACCAATGATGCCATTCAAGAAATAATATCAAGTGGTGGAACCCCAATAATAGTTAACATGATGAACACTTTAACAGAAGCAAGCCGCAAAAATAATGACAACTACTTCACTATCATGAACAATTTTATTGGCGAATTAAAAAATGCTGTAAATTAATTCTTGAATTTCTATTTATTACATGCTATAATCTATGTGTTGTCTCCTTAGCTCAGCTGGTAGAGCAACTGACTCTTAATCAGTGGGTCTAGGGTTCGAATCCCTAA
>CACXCK010000040.1 GCA_902766135.1 uncultured Erysipelotrichaceae bacterium | reverse complement strand
TTCAATATGTGTTTTTGGACGGTTATTGTTGGTATTCTTGGGGCTAGAATTTATTATGTAGTATTTAACTTTCAAAGTTATGCAAGCAATCCTATAAGTATTTTAAAAATATGGGAAGGTGGACTTGCCATACATGGAGGTTTGTTATTTGGCTTTCTTACTCTTTTCTTTTTATGTAGAAAATATCGAATTGATTTATTTAAAATCACAGATTATGCAGGACCTGGGGTATTGCTTGCTCAAGCGATTGGAAGATGGGGAAATTTCTTTAATCAAGAGGCTCATGGTGGTCCAGTACTTAGAAGTGCTTTAGAAAACTTACATATACCTGATTTTATTATTGATGGTATGAATATTAAAGGCGTTTATTATGAACCAACTTTTTTATATGAGTCTTTGTGGTGTTTGCTTGGTTTTATAATTATGATGATTCTTAAAAAGTTTAAACATTTAAAAGTAGGTCATTTAACTAGTTTCTATCTTATTTGGTATAGTATTGGGAGATTCTTTATTGAATCAAGACGTACTGATTCTTTGATGTTAGGTGATTTTAGAATGGCTCAAGTAGTATCAGTGGTATTGTTTATTCTAGGTATTTTTGGACTTATGATAACTTCTCGTAAAGGAAGATTTGATGATTTGTATCGTGATACTAATACAAAAGAATTAAAATATTAGAATTCTAAATATTTGGTGCTAGGAATAAGGAGGGATATTTTGAAAACGTTTCGTCCTAAGTTTAAAAAGCGGTATGAAGGTGTAATCTTTCTTGGCGTTTTATGTTTGGATGTTCTTTAACATCTAGTAATGAACCGCAAAGATGGTATAGGGGAACACTTAAAAATATTGAAGTAATTCTGTTTTAAGAACTATAATTGATTCAAGAGAAAGCTGGACAGTTTAGGCCTGGCTTTTTTTGTTTAATTAAAGCTTTTAGGTTGTTAGGAATATTTATTTTTGATACAATATAGTTATTGAAAGTTAAGGTGTATATATGAATAATCAAGATGTGCTAGCTCATCGTTTAAATATAAAAGTTAGTCAAGTAGAAGCTGTGTTAAAGCTTTTAAGTGAAGGGGCTACAATTCCTTTTATAGCAAGATATCGAAAGGAAGTAACTGGTTCTTTGGATGAGGAACAGATAAGAGTTATTGAAAAAGAGTATAGTTATTTAGAAAATTTATTAAAAAGAAAAGAAGATGTTATTCGTTTAATAGATGAGAAGGGTCTTCTTACCGAGGAATTAAAGACCTCTATTATGGCATGTGAAAAGTTAACTGATGTAGAAGATTTGTATCGTCCATATAAAGAAAAGAAAAAAACTAAAGCAACTGAAGCAATCAAAGCAGGCCTTGAACCACTCGCAAAGAAAATAATGGCTTTTCCATTAAACGGGGATATTGAAACGCTTGCTAGTGGTTATAATATGGAGACTTCGAAAGCTATTGAAGGGGCAAAATATATTATTGCTGAGTGGATAAGTGATCATGCTGGAACTAGGAAGAGTATTAAAACGGAAATACTAAATTATGGTTCTATTGAAAGTAAGTTAAAGAAAAATGCAATAGACGAAAAGAAAACATATGAGATGTATTATGATTTTAGTGAAAGAATTAAATATGCAAAACATTTTCATATATTAGCGATGAATAGAGGCGAAGATGAGAAGATTCTTAGTGTAGGTCTAGAGTTTGATAAAGAAAGAATATTTAATTATCAAGTAAAGAAGTGGATTAAGAATGAGCGTTCTTTTGTCTGTGAGATAGTTAAAGATGCATTAGAAGATGCTTTAAAGAGATTAATATATCCTAGTGTGGAAAGAGAAATTAGAGCAGATTTAACTAGTGAAGCTGAAAGTAAAGCAATTGTTACTTTTCAAGATAATTTGGAACATTTGCTCATGACTAAACCTGTTAAAGATAAAGTTGTTTTGGGTTTTGACCCGGCATTTAGAACTGGTTGTAAGCTTGCTGTATTAAATCCTTATGGAGATGTACTGGAAATTAGTACTATTTATCCACATGAACCAAAGAATGAAAAAGAAAAAAGTGCAGAAGTATTAAAGGCGTTAATTAATAAGTATCATGTTAATATTGTGGCTATTGGTAATGGAACGGCCTCACGTGAGTCTGAGGCGTTTGTAGCTAGTACTATATCTGGAATGGGTGTATTATATAATTTGGTGAGTGAAGCTGGGGCCTCTGTTTATTCAGCAAGTCCTTTAGCTATTGCAGAGTTTCCAGATTTAACGGTTGAGAAAAGAAGCGCTATATCAATAGGTAGAAGAATACAAGATCCGTTATCTGAGTTAGTAAAAATAGACCCTAAAAGTATAGGTGTTGGGGAGTATCAACATGATGTAAATCAGAAAGAGTTAGGGGAAGCACTTGATTTTACTGTTTCAAAAATTGTTAACGAGATAGGTGTAAATATAAATACAGCTAGTGAAAGTATATTAAAATATATTTCTGGACTTGGTAAGAAAGCGATAGGAAGTATAATTGACTATCGTAAGAAGAGTCCTTTTAAGAACCGTGATGAAGTTAGGAAACTACCAGGTTTTAGCGATAAAGTTTACGAGCAAGCTATAGGGTTTTTACGAGTTATTGATGGGGATAATGTACTTGATAAGACGAGAATACATCCTGAAAGTTATGAATTGACAAGGAGAGCTTTAAAGGAACTTTCTTTAGATTTAAGTGATTTTGGAAGTGATAAGTTTACAGATATCATAAGTAAATGTGATGTAAATGCACTTTCAAAAAAATTAGGTTGCGATGTCTACACTTTACAGGATATATTAGATGAACTTATTCATCCTGGTCAAGATTATCGTGATAAGTTGGATGATATTATTTTGAAAAGTGATATTTTAACAATTGATGATTTACGGATTGGAATGGAATTACAAGGAACGGTTAGAAATGTTACTAGTTTTGGGGCTTTTGTAGATATTGGGCTTCATGATGATGGGTTAGTACATATTTCGAAGATGAGTAAGAATTTTGTCTCTAATCCTTTAGATATTGTTAAAGTTGGTGATATCGTAACTGTCTATGTGTGCGGAATTGATAAGGCCAAAGAAAAAGTTCAATTATCTTTGGTGAAAGATTTTTAAATAATGTGTTATACTAAGTAGAGGTGATAGTGTTATGTGTGGAATAGTTGGCTTTGTTGGTAAAGAAAAAAATAATAAACAAGTGTTAAAAAAAATGAATGATAGAATAGCGCATCGTGGCCCCGATGGTGAAGGTATGTATATTGATAAAGATTTTTGCCTTGCCCAAAGAAGACTTTCGATAATTGATATTGAAGGAGGACGGCAACCAATGTTTAGTGATGATGAAAACTTGGTTATTGTCTTTAATGGGGAAATCTATAATTATCAAGATTTAAAGAGTGAGTTAAGTGATTACCATTATCATACTAGCAGTGATACTGAGGTTATACTTGCTGGATATACTAAGTGGGGTAAGGATGTTGTTAAGCACTTAAGAGGAATGTTTTCGTTTGTAATATATGATAAAAAAGATAAGTTGCTTTTCTGTGCTAGGGATCCTTTTGGTATTAAACCATTTTATTATTATCAAAATGGGGAAACTTTTATGTTTGCTTCAGAGATTAAAGCTTTCTTAGACCATCCTTCTTTTAAAAAGGAATTTAACGAAAGTATTTTAAGTAGTTATTTATCATTTAGTTTTACGCCAACAACTGAGACTTTTTTTAAAGGCGTTAAGAGATTGGATGCAGGGCATACTTTAATTTATAAAGATGGAGAAGTTAATATTGAGCGTTATTATAAGTTAGAGTTTCCTATTAAAAAGGAAGAATATGACAAAAGCGTTAATAAAATATCTAAGGTTATGGAAGACAGTGTTCAACATCATATGATAAGCGATGTTGAAGTTGGTTCTTTCTTATCTAGTGGAATTGATTCTTCTTATTTAGTATCACTTGCGAGACCTGATAAAACGTATACGGTAGGTTATGATATTCCAAGATATAATGAAATTGATTATGCAAAAGATTTAGCTAGTAGATTAGATATTAATAATACTAGTAAAAAGATTAGTAAAGCTGAGTATATGGCGGTGTTGGACAAAATAATGTATCATATGGATGAACCGGCTAGTGACCCAGCGGTTGTTGCGTTATATTTTGTTGCCAAACTTGCTAGTCAAGATGTAAAGGTAGTATTATCTGGAGAAGGGGCAGATGAATTCTTTGGAGGATATAATTATTATCGTGAAGAAGTAGATTATTCTTTTTATAATAAAATACCATTTTTTATTCGACATGGGATTTCTAAATTTTTCTCACTTTTTCCACCTGTTAGAGGTATAAATTTCTTGGTAAGAAGAGGAGAAAAGTTAGAAGATAGTTATATAGGTGTAAATAAAGTATGGAGTGAGAAAGAAGTAAAAAAACTCCTTAAGATACCTGTAACTATTGAAAATAAAGATATTACTAAAAGTGTCTATGATGAGTTTAGTGGTGAAAGTAATATTGTTAAGATGCAAGCAATTGATATTCATTTTTGGTTAATGAAAGATATTTTGCAAAAAGCCGATAGAATGACAATGGCTAATTCAATTGAAGGCAGAGTTCCATTTATTGATAAGGAAGTATTTAAGGTAGCTGCATCTTTACCACTAGAATATAAAGTTACTAAAGAAAATACGAAAGTAGCTTTAAGGGAGGCAGCTAAAAAGGTAATACCTAATGAATCATATAAGAAAAAGAAGTTAGGATTTCCGGTACCAATAAGAGATTGGTTAAGAGAAGAAGATGTATATGAATATGTTAAGAGTACTTTTGAAACTCGAACGGCGGAGAAGTATTTTGATACTAAGAAGCTTATTCATATGTTAGATCAACATAGAGATATGAAAAAAGATAATTATCGTAAGATATGGAATGTATTTTGTTTCCTTATTTGGCATAAAGTATTTTTTGAAGAAGCTAATTAATAAAAAATATACCAAGTATCAATTTGGTATATTTTTTTATTTTCTTTTTCTTCTTAAGAATTCGATGTGTGGGAAAGCGTGAATTAATCGTTTGTTAAGAGCAATGGATGATTTTTCAATTCTTTTTTGAACTAGTTTAGTTATTTTTTCAGTGTTATCTTTTTGAAGCCATAGTTTACTTTGAACTTCTTTACTAACTTTTTGAATGCTGTAAATAGCTTGAAATGAGAAAAAACAATCTGTTAGAAAAATAGTAAATATAGTTATGCCTAAGAATAATAATAAGGAATAGGGAATTCCGTTTAATAATTTTAGAATAAGGGGATTTAATACATACATTAGAAGAAGCCCAAATAACCCAAAAGGGAGCATTGTTTCTAAACATATGCGGCCATTAATATTAAATTTTTTACGGCTATAGTCCCACCAGCGGGTGTGGAATATTTTTTCTAATATTAAACTTGTTGAATATTCTAGAACTGAGCATGTTAGGATTATCATTATAAATAGAGTCCATGGGTCATTTAAATATTTAGAAAGCATTAAATGCATTAGTAGGGCACCAAAACCGTAGATTGGACAGATGGGGCCAATTAAGAAACCACGGTTAATGAATCTGTTGTCTTCAACAAGTTTAACTGTTACTTCTAAGAGCCAGCCAAGAAACGAATAAATTATAAAAAATAAAAAATAGATAAATACTTGTTTCATATTTTTTCCCTTTCTAATACATTATATCTTGTTTGTCAAAAAATAGTCAACTTTTTGTTTCATAGTAGTAATATTTCTTTGATGTGTGTATACTATAGTTAGAAAGGTAGGGTATGTATATGAAGAAAAAGGGGACTTTTGCTGCTTTACTTGGTGGAGCTGCGATTGGAGCTGGACTAGGAGTACTATTCGCACCTCAAAGTGGAGAAAAAACGAGAAAAGAGTTAGGCGTTAAAATTGAAGATTTAGTAAATAAAGCTAAGGATGTTGATGTCGAAGACGTTAAAGATTATGTAGCTAATAAAACTAAAGAGATTGAAGATGCTTTAAAAGATCTTGATAAGGAAACAGTTTTAAAATTTGCTAAAGAAAAAGCTCAAGATGTTCAACAAAAAGCTCAAGATTTAGTTTCTTATGTTAAAGATAAGGGAACGCCGGTTTTGCAAGATGCTGCTAATGGAGTTCGAGATAAAGCTATAGATGTTACTAAGTCAATTTTAAAAAAGTTAGAAGACTCTAAAGAAGAAAAATAATTCTTCTTTTTTTGTGTTTAAGAATAATTGCATTTTATATGATATTATGATAGTATACACTTGAAAGGAACGGTGTAGTATGGAAAAAAAGAAGGGTTTAATTGCTGAATTTAAAGAATTTATTCAACGTGGTAATGTTATGGAATTAGCTGTTGGTGTTGTTTTGGGTTCTGCTTTTTCAGCTATTGTAACATCAGTTGTTAATGATTTAATCATGCCAATTGTTGGAATGATTATAGGTGGAATTGATTTTACATCATTATCTGTAAGTGTTGGAACAGCTACTTTAACTTATGGTAATTTTATTCAAAATGTTGTTAACTTCTTAATTATAGCTTTCTGCGTATTTATAGCTGTTAAGATGGTTAATAAGTTACTTCGTAAGAATAGAAAAGAAGAAAAAACACCTGAAGCTCCAACTAAGAGTGATGAGGTAATACTTCTTGAAGAAATACGTGATTTATTAAAGAAAAGAAAATAAGACCTGATGGTCTTATTTTTAATTTAGAGCGTATACACCAATGTTTAAGTAGGTAGCAAATATTAGCCATATTAGATAGGGAATAAGCATGTAAAAGCTTATTTTTTTTGTTTTATAGTATTCTAACATAATGAAAATAAGAGTGATTATAATAGATATTATCCAAATGATGGCTAGGCCTCTTAGTTTAAGCGAGAAGAAAAGAATGGTCCAGGTGTAGTTTAGAATTAAGTGGATAATGTATAGTTTTTTTATTTTGTTTTTGTAATCTTTTTCGTATAAGTAATAAGATAGTCCAATTAGAAAATAAAGAATAGTCCAGGCAATTGGAAATACTATTTTAGGTGGTGAAAGTGGTGGTTGAATAACTTTATCATAGTCCATACTTGGGCTTATAATTACGGATGTTATCCCTCCAACTATTAAGGGTAAGAGAATTTTTCCCCATTTTTTAATTGTATCTAACATATTATCACTTCCTATTATTAGTATAGCTTTTTATAAAAAAAATATGATAAAATATATGCTAAGGATGGTTTTAATGAAAAGAGTTATATCTTTATTATTTATTATAGATGTTTTGTTACTTAGTTTTGTAAAGTTTAAGGCGGTAGAAGATGATGGTAAGATGGATGCTAATAAATCGTTTGTAATGAGTTTTATTAAAGAAAGTGTGGATGATGATGAAAACATTTTAATTAGTCCTTATTCAGTAGAACTTGCCCTTAGAATGCTTATGGATGGGGCTAGCGGAAAGACTAAGGAAGAACTAATGAGCGTTCTTGGCGAGAGAGTCGTTAGTGATGTTACTAGTGAAAAAGTATTAGTTAGTAATGGGTTATTTATTAAAGATGTATATGAAAATGGAATAAGAAGTGAGTTTAAGAATAATATTTTAAGTAATTATGGTGGGGAAGTACTTGTGGATTCTTTTAAAACACCTGATGTTATTAATAATTGGGCTAAAGAAAGAACAAATGGAATGATACCTGAGATAATGGAAAGCGTTAATCCTGAATTTGTACTTGGAATCGCAAATGCTTTAGCGCTTGATTTGGAATGGTATATGCCTTTTTCTTGTGAAAGTACTAGAAAGGGGTTATTTACAAGAAGAGATGGAAGTCAATATAATGTTTCAATGATGCATGATAATTATGATACAGAGGCATATGGCTATTTTGACAATAAACAAGAAATAGGTATTGTTATACCATATAACGAAGTAGATGGTAAGGAGTATGAGTATATTGGGATACTTCCTAATGAAGATATAAAAGAGTATATTGATAGCTTTGATTTAAAACGCTTATTGAAGACTAAAAAGAGTGCAAGCAGTGATGTTCAGGTGTTTTTATCAATGCCTAAATTTAGTTATGATTATACTTTAATAGATTTTAAGAATATTTTAGAGAATATGGGATTACATAAGATGTTTAGTGAAAGTGAAGCTGAGTTTTATAATATTATTTCAAAAGATAGTTTAGTAAGGAATAATTTAGATAATTTATATGTAGGAGAAGGTATTCATAAAACACATATAAATTTAAATGAAAAGGGAACTAAAGCGGCGGCTGTAACTTTCTTTGGATTATTTGGAAATTCAGCATTAGGTGAAAATAAGTATAAAAGTGTATATATTACTTTTGATAGACCATTTATATATTTAATTAGGGAAGTTAGTAGTAATGAAATATTATTCTTCGGTATTGTTAATGAACCTAATGAGTGGGAGGGAATAACTTGTAATGAATGAGAATGAATTTAGTAGTTTGGTAAAGCAAAATGAGTTAAAGAAAGTTGGTAAAGATATTTATTTATCTCAATATCAGATGGATGTATTAGATAAATATCATATTCCTTATGGGGATGCAGATAGTAGTAAAGAATTATTATTTATGTTAAATGAAATACCAGAAGATGATTATTACGACGAACTTGATAATGTGGCAAGTCAAATTGCCGAGATAAGTTATTATAAAGATACAAGGAAGTAAGTTTATGAATAATATATTAGAAATAATGAGAGAAAGACATTCTGTGAGAACTTATTTAGATAAGTAAATAAGTGAGGATGATGTAAAAAAATAAATGAAATAATTGATGATATTAAAAAAAGAGTGGCTTAGATATTAAACTTGTTTTAAATGAACGACGGGCTTTTAATACGCATTATGGAACTTTTACTAATGCGTATAATTATATTATAATGGGTGGTAAGAAAAGTGATAATTTAGAGGAATTATGTGGCTATTATGGAGAAGAGTTAGTTTTAAGAGTACAAAGTATTGGGCTTAGAAGTTGCTGGACTGTCTTAACTTATAATAGGGAGGAAGTTAGGTATGATCATGAACTGGTTACTTTAATTTGCATAGGTTATGGAGAAAATGATGGGTTTAGTCATAAAATGAAGGAAAAAAGTGCTATTACTCATAATCTAAATGGGACACCAGATTGGTTTATTAATGGATTAGATGCGGTACTTCTTGCACCTAGTGCTAAGAATCAACAAGTGATTGGTTTTGACTATATTGGGGATAATAAAGTCCATGCATATATCAGTGAAGATAAGCCTTGGGTTAATATTGATATGGGAATAGCTAAGTATCATTTTGAAGTTGGAGCAAATCCTACAAAAGTAGAATGGAAAAAAGAAAAGTTTGTTTAACTTTTCTTTTCTTTATATAATCTATAAAGATTAATGGTCGGATGGTTATTAAATCTTAAACTAATCGTTTCAGTGCCAAGGCCTTCGTTAACTATCATGGTAGTATTATCTTCAATAAATTTTCCTTTAAGATATTTGTCTACATATTGTTTATTTGTGATATTGGTAAGACCTGGGAAGTTAATTAAACCACCTAGGGAGTGTCCTGATAGTATTAATTCACATTGTCCTTTAAGGGAGTAGATAGATGTTGGCTCGTGGCTTAGAACAATTTGAAATCCTGGGGTTTCTTTTTTTATTGTGTCAGCTTCATTATTATAGCCCTTAGTTATATTTCCTAGGCCACCAAGATGAATAGGTGTGAAGTCTTTATTATAAATTGTTGTGTTTTCATTTTCTAAAAGTCTAAAACTAGCGTTTTTCATAATGCTTTTATAAGCTTCTTCATTTAGGTAGTCATTATCACCCCAAATGGCATATTTTCCTAATGGGGCATTAAGTGTTTTTAATTCTTCGGTTAGAAAATTAATGTTATTTTCTGATAGGTTGATGTATGGATCAAATAAATCACCTGTGAACACTATTATATCTGGATTGGTTTCTTTTATTTTGGCTATTATTTTTTTTATTTCTGGCTCGTTAGTTGTACGGCCAAAGTGAATATCAGAAAAATGGATTATTTTGGTGCCTATAAATGATTCTGGTATGAGTTCATTATAAATTGCTTGTTCGTTAATGGTAATCATTCTAGGTTCTATATAATGCATGTAGATGTATAGTGAAGATATAATTATTAGTAAAATAATGCCTATCTTAGGAAGTAATTTTAACTTTTTCTTTCCTTTTTCTTTTTTTTCTTCTATTTCTTTTTTTTCTTTTTTCATGTTATCCTCCTATAATGATTACGATGGTGATGATGTTATGAAATATGTGCATGATAGTGCTAGTAAAGATATTATTTGTTTTTAAGTAGGCGCTTGCAAAGAAGTAGCCCATTGAGGCGTAAGGAAGTATAAATAGTAGTTCTAGAGGGTTTGTGAAAACTGTGCCATCAGCAAATCCTGATATTAAGTGTGCAAAACCGAATATTAAAGAACTAATAATTAAAAAATATTTTTCATTTTTTATTCCTTCTTTAAAGTTTTTGCGGAAGGCTAGTTCTTCTGAGATTGGACCAAGAAGGCCAATGGTTATTAAACATAATATAGGGTGAATGGCGATGATACTTCTTTGGGATGATTCGTTAGATGATGCATCACCTACAATGGAGATAATTATCATGTTTAGTACTAACATACTAATAAATAGTAAGCACCATTTTATAAGTGCTGTTTTTAAATATTTAATTTTGAAATTTTTAAAGTCATTAATGATTGAATTTTTGTAGTTAAAAAATAAGAAAAGAATTTGGATTATGACTGTTATAGTGCTTGCTAAAAGATTGTTCCATGAAAAAATAAGATTGATAACTAGGGGAATAGCAAGTAGATAAATAAAGAATACTGATATTGTTTTTTTCATATTTTACCTCATTAGAACTATAGCATATTTTTTTATATTCTTCAATCCTGGTATTGCTTTTTAGTTATTACTAATGATACAATTATAATGTATGCAAGTAGGTGATTTTATGGATGATACAAATCTATATGATGTGACACTTTTTGGAAGTGCTAATTCTCGTTATGTTTTAAAAGAAGTTTATGATTTACTTGAGGAAAGAGGATATAACGCGAAGAATCAAATTGTTGGATATTTAATTACGGGAGATCCAGGGTATATTTCGAGCTACAAGGGAGCAAGAGAAAAGATATTAGAACTTGATCGTGTTGAACTTTTAGCTTATTTAGTGGATAACTTTTTAAGATGAGGTATTTAGGATTAGATTTAGGTACTAAAAGTTTAGGCGTTTCGGTAAGTGATATAACTAATACCTTTGCTTTACCGGTTGTAACACTTCATTTTAACGAAGATGATTATGAAAGTGTTTTGAAAGAGTTAGAAAAGATAGTTTTTAGTAAGCACATTACTGATTTCGTACTTGGACTACCTAAAAATATGAATAACTCGTTGGGATTTGCATCAGAAAGAAGTGAAAATTTTAAAAAGTTATTAGAGGATTATTTTTCATTACCTGTTCATATGGTAGATGAAAGATTAACAACAAAAGAAGCAGAGAGTATCTTACTTGCAGGTGATATGTCTAGAAAAAAACGTAAAAAAGTAATTGATAATGTGGCCTCTTCTTTAATATTGGAGACTTATTTACGAAGGAAGGATTAATTATGGCAAATGGAAAAGCAACAAATGGAACTTTGTTTAGTGTTAGAGATGAGAATGGTAATACAGTAGAATGTGAAATATTATTTACTTTTGTTTCTCCTGATACAAATCGTAATTATATTGTTTATACTGATCATCAATTAAGCAAAAGTGGGGAATTAAATGTATATGCAAATATATTTGATCCGTCTGGTTCTAGTAAAGATTTATGGCCTATAGAGACAGATGAGGAATGGAATACAATTGAAAGTATATTATCAAAATTAGAAAGTAGTGGTAAACGTTGAAAAAGGTGTTGATTATATTAATTTGTTTGGTGATACTAGGTGGACTTGGGGCCCTTGGATATTACAATTATGAAATGAGTCCTAAGAGTAGTGAAGAAAGAATCGTAGCTTTTACAGTTGAAGCTGGTTCATCTAAAAAGGCTGTTGCTAATAAGTTAGAGGATGCTGGTTTAATTAGAAATCGTTATTGTATGTATGCATATCTATTTTTTAATCCAGAGATAAGTATTCAGGCTGGAGATTATGAACTTAGTCCTTCAATGAGACCAGAAGAAATGTTTGAAAAGTTTCAAAAAGGTGATGTTAAAATAGTAACTGAGACTATTACTTTTATTGAAGGAGAAAGATTAACTGATTATGCGAAAAGAGTAAGTGTTCTTTTTGATATAACAAGCGAAGAATTTATGGAAACAGTTAATGATAAAGAATGGATTCAGGAATTAGTAGATAATGGTACTTACTGGTTTTTAACTGATGAAGTATTGAATCCAGAAATTTATTATCCTTTAGAAGGATATTTGTATCCTGATACATATGAATTTAAAGAAAATGTTACAAGTAAGGAAATAGTTACAGCATTACTTAATCAAACAGAAAAAAAATTAGAACCATTAAAGAGTCAAATTGAAGGGCATAGCTATTCCGTACATCAATTACTTACTATGGCATCTATTATTGAAAAAGAGGCTAATAGTAGTGAAGATAGAGAAAAAGCAAGTCAAGTATTTTGGAAGCGTTTAACTGCAGGAGATACATTAGGAAGTGATGTTACTACTTATTATGGTGTTCGTAAAGTAATGGGTGAAGATTTGACTTATATGGATTTGGAAAACCATAATCCATATAATACACGTTTGACAGATGGCACAATGAATGGTAAACTACCTATTGGTCCGATTTGTAATTCTGATATTACTAGTGTTACAGCAGCTTTAAATCCTAGTGATACTAATTACTATTATTTCGTGGCTAATGTTTGTACTGGTGAAGTTTTCTTTTCTGAAACACATCAGGAATTCTTACAAAAAGTTTATGAGTTACAAAGTATTTGTGATCAAAACTGAAGAAAGTGTGGTTATAAATTGAAAAATCTAATTATTGAAATGGAAGAATATGCTAAAGAAAAAGATATTCCTATTATGCAAAAAGATGGAATAACTTTTTTGATGAAGTATATTAAAAGCCATAATATTAAAAATATTTTAGAAATTGGTAGTGCAATAGGTTATTCAGCTATTTTGATGGCTTCTGTTTCAGAAGATGTTAAAGTTACAACAATTGAAAGAGATGAAGTAAATTATATGGAATGCCTAAAAAATGTTAAAAAGTGTAATTTTGAAGATAAAATCAATGTTGTTTTTCAAGATGCTTTAGAAGTTAATTTAGCAGAAGGTACTAAGTTTGACTTAATATTTATTGATGGGGCTAAGGGTCAATATCAAAAGTTTTTTGAAAAATATGAACATTTTTTAAGTGATAATGGAACGATTGTAACTGACAATATGAAGTTTCATGGTTATGTTGGAAAATCTAGTTCAATTGAAAGTAAAAATTTAAGGCAATTAGTTAGTAAAATAGAACAATATATTGACTATCTAAGACATCATGAAGGATTTGATACGAAGTTTTATGATGTTGGGGATGGTGTCGCTGTAAGTGTGAGGAAAAAAAATGAGAAGTAAGTATTTTGTAATACCTAATAATAAAAAATATAAGAAAGTTTCAGAGGTTAACTTTCTTTTTCCTTTAAAAGGTTTTAATGTTGGAAAGCCTTGTCTTTTTACAGTAGATGAGTTACCAATTGATTCATATATTTATATTAATCGTTTATTAGATGAAGAAGGGGTAACTAAGTTAGATAGTATTTTAGATAATAATAAAGATAAAATTAAAGGCATTTTTTTTGAAGATTTGGGAGTATTAGAGTTAATAAAGGAAAAAAAATATCCGTTTGAAACTATTTATTATCCTTCTCATGCTTTATGTAGTGAAGCTACATGTCAAAGATTTTTAAAAGAGTGTAATTATGTTGTTTTATCTAGTGATATTAAATATGAAGATATAGCTAAGTTTCATGATTTATCACATATAGGCTCTGTTATATTTACTAAATTACCTTTTATGTATTCAAGAAGAAGTTTGGTTTCTAATTATCAGAAAGTACATGATTTGGATATTACTAGTAAGTTAGTTGTTAGTAATAAGAGTAGTCAAGATAAATTGGTTTTTGATGAGAATGAATATGGAACCTTAGTATATGATTCTACTTTTTATGATGGAAGAGAATTACTTGATTTAAATATGTCTTTTTATATTATTGATTTTTCTTATCTTGATATTGTAGATTATGAAGAATGGTTTAATAATTATATTTTAAAAAGAGAAAGTATTGATGGGACGACTGGTTTTTTACATCGGGAAATGATTGTTAAATTACCTCCAAAGGAGGCGAAAAGATGATAGAATTACTTGCGCCAGCAGGAGATTTAGAAAAGTTAAAAATAGCTATTTTATATGGAGCTGATGCTGTATATCTTGGTGGTTATAAATATGGTCTTAGAGCTAACGCTAAGAACTTTACTATGGATGATATAAGTGCGGCTGTTCTTTACGCTCATGAGCGAGGAAAAAAGATTTATGTAACAGTAAATATTGTTTTACATGAAAGTGATATAGATGGCTTAGAAGAATACTTATGGGAATTATCTAAAATAGGAGTAGATGCAATTATCGTAAGTGATTATTATATTGTTTCTTTAGTAGAGGAAAAAAATATTCCTATTGAAGTACATATATCTACACAAGCAAGTGTAACAAATAGTTATGCAGCTAAATTTTATAAGAGACATGGGGTTAAAAGAATAGTGCTTGCTAGAGAAGCTAGTGAAAGTGATATTAAAAGTATTAAAGCAGAAACAAACTTAGATTTAGAATGTTTTATTCATGGGGCAATGTGTACTTCTTATTCTGGACGTTGCATCTTATCTAATCAGTTAACAAATCGAGATGCTAATAGGGGTGGATGTGCTCAGATTTGTAGATGGTCTTTTGATAATGAAGGTAGTCCAGAATTCACTTTAAAAAGTAAGGATTTAAATATGATTCCTTTTATTGATAGTATGATTAATATTGGTGTTAATTCATTTAAAATAGAAGGAAGAATGAGAGGTATATATTATATTGCAACGGTTGTTGATGCTTATCGAAGAATGATTGATAAAATACTAAATAAGACTTTAACAGATAGTGACACTGAATATTATTTAAAAGTTTTAAATAGGTGTGCAAACAGGGAATCTATGCCTCAGTTTTACCATGGAGTTCCTCGTGAAGATGGAGAATATTTCACTGGTGTTGAAGAAGTGTCAAATCAGGACTTTTTAGGCCTTGTAAAAGATTATGATAGTGAGAAAAAGATGGTAACTATAGAACAAAGAAATTATTTTAAAGTTGGTGATGTTGTTGAATTCTTTGGGCCTTTGATGGACGTTTTGACATATAAGATTACTGAAATATATGATGAAAATGGAGAAAAAATAGATGTTGCTAATCACCCAAATATGATTGTCAAATTACCATTTACGCAAGATTTACACATTAATGATATGATGCGTATAAAAGTGTTTGACAAAGAGTAGAATTTATAGTAACATTTTGTTCGATGTTATGGAAAGGTATGATTATAAATGAAAGACGCAAAAATAGTTTTAACACCTCAAGGATATCTTGATTTAGAAACAGAATTAAATGAATTAAAAACGGTGGTTAGACCACGTGTTATAAAAGATTTAAAGGATGCAAGAGCACAAGGAGATTTATCTGAAAATGCAGATTATGATGCTGCTAGAGATGAACAAGCTCAAGTAGAAGCAAGAATCAAAGAATTAGAATTTAAATTAGAGCATAGTACTATTGCAGAGAATGCTGAAAAAGGTGTTGTAGCTGTAGGTACTACAGTTGTAATTGTTGATGAAGATGATGAAGAAGATGAATATAGCATCGTTGGTTCTATGGAAGCTGATCCATTTGAAAATAAGATTTCTAATGAAAGCCCAATAGGCAAAGCTATCATTGGCCATAAGGTTGGCGAGACTGTTTCAGTTGAAAGCCCTAACGGAAGTTATAAAGTTGTTATTAAAGAAGTAAAATAATTACTTCTTTTTTAATTGCTTAATATTATATTTAACAACTAATTTTTTTTTGATATAATAATTATTAGAGAATAGGTGAAAATATGAATAAGAAATTGGTAATTATTATAGCTATAATTGCAATAGTACTACTAATTGGTGGCTCTTTCGCTTATTGGCGGGTTTCACTTGTACAGACAAGTACAAATAACATAGCAACCTCTTGTTTTGATTTGTCTTTATCTGAAAGTAATCCTATCAACTTACAAAGTGCTTTTCCAATTAAAGACTCTGAAGGTAAGACTTTAACACCTTATGAATTTACAATAACAAATAATTGTGCTACATACGCATATTACGAAGTAAACTTAGAAGTGCTTAATAATACAAATTTAGATAGTAGATTTATAAAAGTAGAATTAGATGATGAAACACCTAGTTTGTTATCTAGTAAAACAGTAACTACAACAACACTTAGTAATGCCTCAACTTCATATAAACTAAAAAAAGCTTATATGAAAGCAAGTGAATCTAAGACATATCATTTAAGACTATGGTTAGATGAGAGTGTTACTTTAGCAGATAACGTAACAGAGAAAGAATTCTCTTCTAAAATAACTATAAGAGCGACATACAAGCCAGAAGCACCAAGCTCACAAGAAGAGTGTGAGGCAGAATACGGAGAAGGTGCTGCTGTATGTAGTATTATAGCAAATGCTGATACTACAAATAGTAAGTGCTTGCATTTAAATCAAAACGGTAGAATAACGGATTATAATTCAACAATGTCTGATACTGATACTCCAATTGTCTGTGCAATGGAAGATGATTATGGAACAAGTTATTACTTAAGAGGAAATCATCAAGATAACAATGTCATATTTGCTAACATGTGTTGGAAACTCATTAGAGTTACAGGAAGTGGTGGATTAAAACTTATCTATAACGGTGATTTAGACTCCAATGGCAAGTGTACAACAACATCAGGAAATCATTCTGGTTTTACAGGACAAACTTTATCTTTAAGTGGTAATAAAGTGTATGGAACAAGTTATACGTATGACGGAAGTACCTATACCTTAACTGATACTTCTACGATTGATTTTAGTGCTGATTCTGCTTATACTATAGGAAAATATACATGTGGAAATACAAACACTAGTTGTGCTAATCCTTACTATGTAGTATCAAGTGAAAACTCTACAACTGCTTATGTCTTAAAGATGGGAGTAAGTACTAACTATGCCCAGATAGGAACGAGTGTGTTTAACTCAACTAATAACTCACCATCTTATGTAGGATATATGTATAACGATGCGTATACATATAATTATAAGAATATGACAACAAGTGTGGATACAATAATATCAAGTAATCAAGCAAATACATCTAATTACTATTATGGAGATACAATTTCATATAATTCTACAGACAGATATTACTATATAACAAACCAAGATAATAGTAATGTAGTACAATTAGATTGGGCTTCAAATTATGAGTCTAACTTAGTAGGAAAGTATACATGTAAAGGAACAAGTAAGTATGGTAATAAGACAATAATCTGCCCTATGGCTTATAAAGTAATAGATACAACAACAAGAACAAATTATATGATATCAGAGAGCTTAACAGGAGGAAGACTATCAATAGGTAATATAAATTTAGCAACAAGTTATACATATGATGGAACAAATTATACATTAACAAGTCCAGTAAGTATTAGTGTAATGGACTGGTACAATGATTACTCAAGTTATAATAACTATTATATTTGTAGAGACTGGAATCAGACAACATGTAGTGATTTACGAAAAATAACAAATGTAAAGCAAACTAACTTTGGTCAAACAATAGAATTAGGTGATAATTATTATTATGGAAGTTCATTCACTTATGATGAGAGTCAATTAAGACCGTATACATTAACAGATACAGTCCAGTTCTGGGATATATATGATAGTGCAAATAAAACGAGTTTAAATACACATCATTATACATGTTTTAGAACTGAAGACAATACTTGTAGTGAGATGTACTTTATATATTATCTAAATGGATCGGAAGTCTATTATATAAAGCTTAATGGAAATGAAACAGTAAACGATGTGCTTAATAAGATGCTATCGAGTGATAGTGTAATTGCAAAGGATAGTCATATAAAAGGAGTAATAGATTATTGGTATAAAGATAATATACTTGGTACACAATATGAAAGCTTTTTAGAAGATACCATATTCTGTAATGATAGGACAATAGCTAATATAGGAGGGTGGAGTGAGACAGGTGCTGTTACAAATCATCCATCATTACAATTCAATTCTTTCAATTACAAATATTATTTAAAATGTCCAGATAAAAGAGATGCGTTTACAGTAAGTGACACAGAAAAGGGAAATGGCTCATTAACATATCCAATAGGGCTACTCACAACTGCAGAACATAGT